>NZ_JAAHHG010000050.1:0-17599 GCF_010692555.1 Okeania sp. SIO3B5
GTATCGCGTTTTTTTTTGTTTGTTTGTTTTTTTTTTTTCAAGCCGAAGGCGGCAATCGGGGTCCGGCCGGGCGTGGTGCTTGAATTTCGGCGTGTGCTACCACCTTCGGACCTTGGTTTTATATGGTCAACTTCAATTAGGTCATTTGGTCTAAAGGTTAGACCACAAGATGCACATTTACCTTTTTGTCGCTTAAGTAGCGTTGTTACTTCCTTTCTTACGCCCGGATATTTACCGATTCTATTACTCCAATAAGTCCAGTCGCCGTCATAAGGGGATTTATTACCTTTCACCTTAATGTGCCTTACAATAGGTACATCCGAGTGTAGGTTTAGTATATATTCACCATCGTTAAGAACCCAATTTCTTGTCCCAATCGAGGGAAAATACTTTTGCCTTACCCATTTAGCCGACTTATTTGGATGCCTTCTACTTGCCCATCTCCACAGTCTTTTCCATAAGAGGCTATCTATTTTACTGAATACCTCTTTACTAACTTGAGTGGAGAAGTATTTAGCCCATCCTATAATTACCGGATTTAGCTTAGTTATTAAGACTTGCGTAGGAGCGGTTTTGTATTTATCACATATAACCGCCAGTTCCCGGTAGTAGGTTTTTATACTCTTGGGAGATGGTTTAATCAGCGTTTTAAATCCTTGTTTGGTTGACTTGGCCTCATATTGTCTAACATTAAATCCTAGAAAGTCGAATCCGGGTTTGTTACCTTCATACTCTTCCAGGGTATGGACAATTTTGGTCTTTTCTGGTTTTAGTTCTAATCCTACCTGGTTTAACCATTCCTGAATTACGGCTTTAGCTTTTAACACTACTTTAATGTCTTCGTGTAGTATGACAAAGTCGAGACTCATAGCGTATTAGGTTGAGACTGTTTCTTCTGTCTCTTTTTCCCATTATCTTCCCACTTGGATATCTAAACGGAAGTTTTTCGACAAATTCCATCAGCCTTTCTTCCATACCATGTAAGGCGATATTTGCTAGTAGAGGTGATATAACCCCTCCCTGTGGTGTACCTTCCACAGATTTTAGGAATTGATTATTGTCAAACACTCCAGACTTTAACCATTGTTTAATTAATCGTCTGTAAGGAGATTCCCCAATTTTTCCTAGTAGCTTATCATGGTTAATTTGGTCAAAGCACTTGGATATATCAGCATCTAGCACATATTTTGGCTTTAGGTGGATGCTGGCATAAATAGCTCCAATAGCATCTTGTGTTGACCACCGGAAAAGACCATAGCTATTAGGTTCAAAACGTGCTTCCCACTCTGGTTCCATACCTAACTTAACCAGAGCTTGTAATGCACGGTCGTACATTGTTGGAATGCCTAGTGGGCGTTTTTCATCTTTGCCTGGTTTTGGTATATAGACTCTACGGGTGGGACTTGCCTTGAGATAATGTGATGAAAGTAGGTTCACCAAGTTGAATCTTTGTATAGGTGTCAGGTTTTTGATTCCATCTACCCCGGCAGTTTTCTTCCCTTGGTTATCCTGTGTCACGCGCCTAACAGCTAGCAACCTAGCGTAATAGCTTTTTAAAAGAAGCTTTTGGTATCTGTGCATCTTGCGGAGTTCGCCACGGCCGGATGCTCTGTAAATCAATTTTTGTAATTTGAATACAGATTTCTCTACCTTCTTCCAATTTATATCCTTCCATTTAAGATTAGGATTAATTGAAATTTGTGAGGGTATATCATCTGTGTCCCTTGCTACGCTTAAAAATGGCTTAGGGTTTCCTAATCTTATTTTCAGTGTCTGAGCTTTATTCATTACTATTCATTGCCTTACATTACGTCTAACAGTGGGTAAGTCTGCATTACTGCTTTTTACCCAATCCTACTCTCCCTTTGACCTACGTCCAAAGCGTAGATTGACCTTGAATGGCTTCCTAAGATTTCGACCTATATTCTTAGGTGTCTTAAGGAGGTTTCCTCGTTCCCTTATTCCTTTATTACGGCTGATTTAGTGGGGTAAAATCTCCCGGAGGGTTCAGCATGGTTGCTGATATAAACGTCAGTAATATTTATATCCATAGACCCTCTGGCTTTCGCCCTACATCCCATAGCTACCTTTGGGATGGTTTGACTTCACGAGAGTTTTATTACCTTTCTGTTCGTCCACTTGTCAGCCTTTGCTTGCGGTATCGTTCCTGGTAACTGGTATTGTCCCGCTTTTAAACCAGCTTCGGAGATTGATGTTCAGTCTCTACTCCGTGGTCTATGCTGTCAGCCCAACAACAAGGCGGATGGAATTTCACCACCAAGGACATAAGAGTTATTCACAAGTCGAGGTTGTCCTCCTGTATTGACTTGGAACGGCCATTTATACCTAGTTTCCTAGTTTAGTGGCCAACGAGTCGCACACTGACACTATCAGTAGCTCCTTCCTCACTCAAACCAGTGCCTCGACAGCCAATCACAATTAAATCAGCATTAATCTCATCTGCCACATCACAGATAGTAAAAGCCGGATGGCCTTCCCTTTGCATAGTTTCAGCTTCAATACCCTGCTCGGCAAATAGAGCCTTAGCTTCCTCTAAAAGTTGGGTGACAGTTTGCTCAGAAGTCATTTCTGGGTGAAAAGCTTCCTGGCCTTCTGAAACTACTTCTCGCACTGAAATTACTACCAGGCGAGTTTGATATGTCTTGACAATGTTAATCACTTTCTCCGCAGCTTCGCGAGCTTCTCGGCTACGGTCTACAGGAAATAGAACTGTTTTAAACATAGAAGTTATATTTGGGGCACGGACTCCGATAATATGTTTATCGTGAACGAATTGGTGTAATCTAATTTATCCATTCATGGGCCATCCCCCATTAATGGACATTGATAAAACAAATACTTAGGAGATTAATCCTGTGACAAAAAAAACTGTAGCAAATTTATCGACATCTGACTTATCTGGCAAAAAAGTACTCATGCGGGCGGACTTTAATGTGCCTGTTGATAATGGTAGTATTACAGATGATACTAGGATTCGGGCAGCTCTTCCTACAATTCAAGATTTAATTGGCAAAGGTGCAAAAGTTATCTTGACTAGCCATTTTGGACGTCCCAAGGGAAAAGTAAATGATGATATGCGTCTGACTCTTGTGGGAGAGAGACTTTCTGAAGTATTGGGTAAGGCAGTTAAAAAGTGTGACGACTGTATTGGTGAGGAAGTAGCTTCTGCTGTAGCAGCGATGCAAGATGGTGATGTAGTTTTGCTGGAGAATGTTCGCTTCTACCCTGGAGAGGAGAAAAATGACCCAGAGTTTGCCAAGCAACTTGCTTCTGTGGCGGATGTATATGTGAATGATGCTTTTGGAACTGCTCACCGTGCCCATGCTTCTACTGAGGGTGTGACTAAATATTTGAGTCCTTCTGTAGGTGGTTATTTAATTGAAAAGGAATTAAAATTCCTCCAAGGTGCAATTGACAGTCCTCAAAAACCTTTGGCTGCTATTATTGGTGGTTCTAAGGTTTCTAGTAAAATTGGTGTGATTGATGCTTTGTTGGATAAGTGCGATAAGCTGCTGTTGGGTGGTGGTATGATTTTCACTTTCTACAAAGCTCGTGGTTTAAGTGTGGGTAAGTCTTTGGTTGAAGACGATAAGTTGGAATTAGCGAAGTCTCTGGAAGCTAAGGCAAAAGAGAAAGGCGTGCAGATGTTATTACCTACTGATGTAGTTGTAGCTGATAAGTTTGATCCAGAAGCTAATACTCAAACTGTTAGTGTTGAAGCTATTCCTGATGGTTGGATGGGTTTGGATATTGGTCCTGACTCTGCGAAGGTTTTCCAAGATGCTTTGGGTGATTGCAAAACTGTGATTTGGAATGGTCCCATGGGTGTGTTTGAAATGGAGAAGTTTGCTAAGGGTACTGAAGCGATCGCGCATACTCTTGCGGGTAAGCAGGATGCTATTACTATTATTGGTGGTGGAGACTCTGTTGCTGCTGTGGAGCAGTTGAATTTGGGTGAGAAAATGAGTCATATTTCTACTGGTGGTGGTGCTAGTTTGGAATTGTTGGAAGGTAAGGAATTACCTGGTATTGTTGCTTTAGATGAAGCTTAACGAAGTCAGAAGTCAGAAGTTAACCCACCCCTAACCCCTCCCAGGAGGGGAAGTAGGGGATTTTAGCAACCGTCCAAAAATATTTCGCCTTAAAAGGCGGGGTTACGCGACCCAATTATTTTGATAAATTGCTTTAACTAGCGATCGACATTTTCCGTACCGGAATGCTCCGCAAACAACACTTAGCTTTCAGCACGCTAAAAGCTTGAGTTTAAATCCCCGACTTCTAGCTTGTCATTTAATTTTAGGAGAGGTCGCGTATCCCCTTTCCGTTTCGGAATGCTCCGCAAACGCACAAAGCTGACTGCTCAAAGCTGATAAGCTGTTATCTCCGCATTCCAGACCGAAACACTTTTTAAGCGGTCTGTAGGTGCTTCTCTTTGACATCTCCAGGGGTTGAAACACCCTGGATTCTGTGGCCAATCCACCGCAAATGGGACGGGGCGAATAAACGTGCGGAAGTAAATTCCGCACGCAGCCCCTCATAAATCCACATTTGCTTAAAGCCTGAAGGGCAGACTCCTAAACTCCTCGGCATAGATCGAAATCTAGCTGTGAGTTTACTTTTTTTTGTTAGCTTTCACGAGTGGTTTTACTCAAGATGTTGGAGCAATCTTCTCGCTGCTCTAGCTGCCTACTTGCTTTTCGGTGCCGAATGCTGCGCAAACAGCCGTCGTAGGAAGTTAATTCCCCGTCTCCTGTCCACCGGAATTTCACCGCACTAGCAGTCATGTCATGGCGACAAACCTTGTTCCTTATTCCTCTAGTATAGCAGATTTTTACTTCGCTTTATTACCCGCGTGTCGTTATTCAACCAGCTGTTAAAACCGGCGCTGCGTACTTCCTCCGGACGCTTTTTAGGTTTTACACTCTAAAATAGGGAAGCATTTTGCATTGTTGAAGAAGTTAAATATATTAATTTTTCTATTTGTTTAAATTAGACTTAAAAAGTTTATGGAAAAGTCATTTGTTTCTTCTATTAGTCAAGCAATAGCAATTATAGACCAAACTTACTTATTTCAATATCCTGAGTTAAAAGCTCCTGAAAATACTCCAGAAGGATTAAAACTCACTGCTCATAATCAGCATATACCTTTACTATTGATATTACTGCTTCCTACTCTGCTTTTTATTATATTCTTATTTCCATTTGCTACATCAGCAGTTGAATTTATCTTGATTTTTTTATCCAGGGGCCAGCAGTTTTTGATGGGAAATATTTCTCCCGCAGAGTTAACTATTTTGAAATGGGAAGCTGGTATTTTTGTCGCGATTTTTATACTTATATTATGTTTACTATGGATAATTAAACCTACAGAAATTATTCAACTTATTTGGTCTTCAATTCAACATCTGATAAAATTTGACCATCCTGGTGAATTGTATCTTTCCCATTATCCTTTAAAATTAGGCGATAGCTTTCAGATTAGCTATCGTCGCCCCTTGCGTCCAGGCGTTTCTTTGAAGAAAAATAGTGATTTGAGTACAAGTTTATTATGTTCAAAAGTAACAGTAACTCAAAGAAAAACAAAAAGAAAAAGTTTTAAAGAAATTATTCTAGAACAACCTTTAATTAATCAGAAAATACCTGCGGGTACTCAAGCGATCGAATTTACAATCCCCATCGAAATTCCCAACCATGGCAGCCCTTCAATTGAGACAGAACGCAATAGAATTATTTGGGAAATTGAAGTAAATTTACAGTTAGAAAGTTCGTTTGATACAAAGAAAAAAAAGGGTTTGATGGGCTTAAATAGTCGCCTTCCAGATAGTAATGTTTCTACTTTTGCGTTGGCTGTCGATAGTGATGCTTGAGGAAATTTTTGATCTTCAATCATTACCAAATATTTCTCGTTCTCCCCACATTCCCCTCCTGGGAGGGGTTAGGGGTGGGTTCCCCACCTCCCCATATCCCCACTCCTTCTTCATCCTTCTCCTTGACAGACAAAACCTGCCCAATAATAAGGATGATTAAAGGGTTTTTCTCCTCCTATCAATTTTTGAGCTTCTTCTACTAAATCATAAACTTTCTGACAGTTATCAGCTATTTTCTTCTTTTCTTCATATTCTGTATTTCCTGGAGTTTCTTCTGTATTCCCTGGATTTTCCTCTATTTCTGGCGAGCAAGATGCTCGCACTGGATGATTTCCTGCAAATTCTTCTAATACTGCTTCTGGATTTTCCTCTATTTCTGGCGAGCAAGATGCTCGCACTGTATAATGATTTCCTTCAAACTCTTCTAATACTGCCTCTGCATCCTCCAAACTCTCCTCCGCTTTTGCCAATGTTAACTCTTTCAACTCCATCTGTGCTTGCCATAACGCATCTGCACTCGGAATACCTTGGGCGCGGTTGCGGTGGTAAAAATATGATAAAATTGTTGTTGCTAGATCGTTCACCGACCACAAACTACTGATAACATTCGACGCTCCTGCTGATAAAAATGCTGCGCTGAGGGTAAAAATATCGTCCGTTAATTCTGAATTTCCTAACGCCGTTTCACAACAAGAGAGAAATAAATCTCCTAACTGCGGGAAACGAATGCTGGCATTGAGCAACTCCCCTAATGTTAAGTCCGTGTCTCCTAGCAATAACTTTGATTCTAATGGTTCGGTTAAATTAGACTTGGCGTGGTGACTGGAGAGTAAACCTAATACTTTCTCTTTCGTCAACAACTGTTTATACTTAGCTTTGGTTGCCTCCTTGCTGCCTTTGAGATGGTGTTCGCGGGCGACTCCATAAATTTGTGCTACTAATTCGCATTCTTTGGGAGTGTATGGTAGATCGTCCCTGGTATTTTCGACGATACCGTAACGTGGCAGGTTTGCTTCTGGGTTTTGGGGTTGTTGCCGACAAAATGTTAATACCTGGGTGCTGGGTGCTATTCTCACCCGGAATTTATCCCCTAAATATTCGCCGTTGTCTAGGGGTAATGCTGGTAATGGAATTTGATGCAGATACATAAAGGGCACCAGAATAATTTCTTTGATGTCCGTGAGTTTTTCTATGAGTTGGTTTATTTGCAGTCTGTCTGCTATTTCTTTTAACATTCCCTCCATTTTGTCTTGCCATTGTTTGTATAACTTGTGTTTCTGTTGTTTCCGGGATGCCTCAAAGTCGGAAAAACTAATTTCTGTTGTGGTACCATCAGTGAGTTTAACTATGACATTCGATGGTTTGGGGTTAATTGACTCAATGGCATCAATATCGCACTTGGCTAAATTTGCTACTGCTTGAAATGCTGCTGAATCATCTATTTGGGAGTAAGGTGTCAACCAATTATCCCCTAACCAAAATTGGAAATTTTCGTAACCTTGCTCTTGACAACGGTGCAGTTTTACCCCTGTTTGAGTGAGGATAAAAATATAAGTCTCATTTCTGGTGGTATAGAAACTCAGTAAAGCAACATCGTCTCTTTCCATCTCTCTGTGCTCCATCTCCCCCCTTTCAAAGGGGGGCAGGGGGGGATTCAACAACCCCTTCATCGCCTCCACACTAACACTCAGCGGTTTGCTTTCCTCTTCTAATACCGGGTATAACCGATGCAGCATTTTTTGCCTAATTTCCCCTTTTTCTCTCACCAACTTTTGAATTTCCCCCGTAATATCATCCCACAGATCGCGGGTGACATGACGACTTGATCCAAGCATTTCCTGCTTATCTTCTGGTGTCTGTAACTGCCGATGTAAATAGTCAATTTCCCGTTGTTTCTCTTCCATTTCTGCTTCTAACTTGAGGATATCTTCTGGCACTTCGCCATTTTTGTATAAATCTTTCGTGAGAATTAAATCCAGCAAGCGACGACAACGGAATCTTTCTACGGTTTCTAAAGCTTTGTCATATTGTTCGGCATTAACGCAAGCTTGAATCATATTTTCATACACAAACATATAATTACGCAAGATTTCTTGTCTGGCAGTTTCGTTTGGTATCCAATCTCGACTTTGCTCGATGGCGGCAATGGCAATTTCATAGTTATTGATGGCGAGTTGATAGTCTTTTTGTTTTGAGGCAAGGCTGGCTAGGTTGCGGGAAGTTGTTAAACAGAGTATTGGTAACGTGTCTGGTTTCGCAACTCTCAAAGCAGCTTGGTAGCAGGCCATCGCATTTTCCAGATTCTCTACCTGGTCGCCTCTGATTCTGTTTCTGTAGGTTTCGCCTAGATTGTTTTGAGTGGTTGCCCAATCCATGGGGAAGTCTTCTTTGGTGTAAACTTCCAATGCCAGATGATATGTAGTAATAGCATTTTCCAGATTCTCTGCTTTGTCTCCTCTGATTCTGTAAAGGTTTGCATTACCTAGATTGTTTTGAATTACTGCCCAGTCTATCGGGAAGTCTTCTTTAGTACGAACTGACAAAGCCAGGCGAAGTGTAGCAATAGCATCTTCCAGATTCTCTGCTTTGTCTCCTCTGATTCTTTCACCGTAGGCAGTGGCTAGATTGTTTTGAATTACTGCCCAATCCATAGGGAAGTCTTCTTTAGTACGAACTGACAAAGCCAGATGATATGTAGCAATAGCATTTTCCAGATTCTCTGCTTTGTCTCCTCTGATTCTGTTACTGTAAGCATTGGCTAGATTGTTTTGAGTGGTTGCCCAATCCTTAGGGAGGTCTTCTTTGGTGTAAACTGACAAAGCCAGATGATATGCAGCAATAGCATTTTCCAGATTCTCTGCTTTGTCTCCTTTGATTCTTTCACTGTAGGCAAGACCTAGATTGTTTTGAGTCTTTGCCCAATCCGTAGGGAAGTCTTCTTTAGTACGAACTGACAAAGCCAGATGGTATGCAGCAATAGCATTTTCCAGATTCTCAGTTTTGTATCCTCTGATTCTGTTTCTGTAGGCAATGGCTAGATTGTTTTGAGTCTTTGCCCAATAATAGGGGAAATCTTCTTTGGTACAAACTGACAAAGCCAGAAGATATGCAGCAATAACATTTTCCAGATTCTCTGCTTTGTCTCCTCTGATTCTTTCACTGTAGGCTTCGCCTAGATTGTTTTGAGTCACTGCCCAATAATAGGGGAAATCTTCTTTAGTACGAACTGACAAAGCCAGATGATATGTAGCAATAGCATTTTCCAGATTCTCTGCTTTGTCTCCTCTGATTCTGTTTCTGTAGGCAGCAGCTAGATTGTTTTGAGTTATTGCCCAATCCATAGGAAAGTCTTCTTTAGTACGAACTGACAAGGCCAAATGATATGCAGCAATAGCATTTTCCAGATTCTCAGTTTTGTATCCTCTGATTCTGTCACTGTAGACATTGGCTAGATTGTTTTGAATAGCTGCCCAATTTTCCGGATTACTCTCGCGGGTAAAGACTTTTAGCACTGTTTCATAACCTGCAATACCGATTTCCATATTATTTTCTTTGTTGCCGAGGGGGAAATCGCTGAGGCGGTTGCTGAAATACCAAATAGTATTGGCGATAAATGTTACTCTGTCTGCCTCCACTTCGGAAAATTTAGCAGTTGCCCAGTTTCGTAATATATCGGCAAGGTTATTATCGAGTTTATCTAGGTTTGCTCGCAGGAGCGGGTAGATGATTTTGGTATCGCCGTTGCTGTCGGCAGTTGCTTGGAGTACTTCCATCAAGAAGTTAAAATAATCTTGTGTTCGTTGTTCGTTCATTTTTAGTTATTGGTTAGTTGATATTTGTACATTGTTATTGAGAAATCGAAATCACCCGAATTTCAGTTATTCGGTGCATAGGTTTACTCGGTTTTTCAGTAGTTATTAACTCATCAGCACCCACAGAAATTGCCGCCGCTACATGAAGAGCATCCATTGCCGCCAACCCAAAATCAGAAGCTAACTTTTGTGCAGACTCAACAATCTTTTCCAATTCATTTGCCCAAATACTACAACCTGCAAAAAAAGTTTCATAAAAATCAACTTCAGCCAGTTGTTTATTATATCTAGCTTTCGGCAACACCTCTAATTTCACAAATAAGCTAGTCGCATATTCTCGTTGGGGATCGTCAAGAACTTCAGTCGCTTTAACTGCTACAGTCGTTATGCCTCTAAATGCTGCAATAAGTACCCCAGAATCTATATAAGTTTTCGTAAAAGTCACTCTCTTTCACCCCGGCGATCGCTAATTTCTGCCTCAACTTCATCCCAAGTTAGTAACTTAGGTTGTTTGGCAAGTGCTTGAGAACGAATTTGCCATAATTTTTTACCCATTTCCGTTTTAGGTTGATAAATATTTTCCTGATTTATATCCAGATTTTGTCTATAAAATTGTTCCACCAAATCTAATACTTCCTGCTGTTTTTCCACAGGTAAACTGCGCCACTTATCTAACAAAACTTGTTCTCTATTCATTTTTTTCAGTTATCAGTTATCAGTAGTTTATCCCCCCTAACCCCCCTTGGAAAGGGGGGAACTGGACTGGAGAGAGGCGATCGCTAATTTCCACCTCAAATTATCTGTGCATCTGTGGCCAAATCTGTGTCTGGCCTCTTCTATCAGTTGTTGATAGCTGACGTATCGCTGACAACAATCATAGTATCCCCATCCCATCCGCCAAGAAATAAATTTCTTGGCTCACAGCGTAAGTCATCTAAAGATGACTAAAGATAGCTGAAAAATCGCATATACAATAGTCATCTGAAAGATGACTTCAGCTATCAGCCAAGGATTTCAATCCTTGGCTTGGCAGGCTATCTGGGCAAACTTTTTTTAGTTATCTGGACTTTTGGCGATCGCTAACCTCTGCCCCAAATTATCCGTGTATCCGTGGCCAAATCCGTGTCTAGCCTCTTCTTGCTCTTGCTGCAATTAAAACCTCTAGATAGAGGCGATCGCTTAGTCGATCCCCCCTAACCCCCCTTGGAAAGGGGGGAACTGGACTGGAGAGAGGCGATCGCTAACCTCTGCCCCAAATTATCCGTGTATCCGTGGCCAAATCCGTGTCTAGCCCCAAATTTCTTTCAATTTACCCAAAAGCTGTTTAGCCAACTTTTGAGTAGTACGCGGCACCGACTTACTTTCTACCACAACTTCCCCCACCTCATCTCTGGTAGCAACAGCCATTCTTTCCTCAACAACCTTACCCACCGCAGGCAAGTCACCAGCCAAAACCTTTCCTCCTTTACCGCGCCAGTTACCGCCATCATCAGGATATTGACGATAAATTACCTCCAATGCTGCCGCCATCAAACCCAAAGATTTTTCCCGCGTTTCTGCCTCCACAACTTTATGAAATTCCACAGCTTTACGAAATTCCACAGCTAAAGGATCATCACTCAACAGAAAATCCCTACCCGCTTCCAACTGCATTAAATAATCCAATAAATTTTCAGCAGGTTGTAACATTTCCAGAGAAACATAACCATTAGATTCAGTTAAATCGCTCAAACAAACAAATCCTAAAATATCCCCAAAATCCAAAGATTCATCAAAACCAACTGCTACATAAACCAGTCGATTTTCTCTGACAAATTCAGGAATAAAAAAGCCAGTTTCTCCTGGTAAAACCCGACGAAATTCTATTACTCCCAAATCCGGAATAATTACATCTGCCACATCCTCAGCTATCCGCAAAACAGGATTAAAACAGTCAGCATTCTCTAAATTTGTCTCAAAATCTAAGCCATCGAGAAAATTCTGCCCGATATCTACAGCCAGAGTATTAAGATAAACTTCTTTTGCTCGTTTTTGGCTAACTTGTTGTTTGGCAAATTGTTCAGCAAGAGCGTGACTTTTTGGAGATAAAGGAACTCTAAAAGTCAATGATTCAGTGATGCTATTCATAGTTGAAGTTAGTAATTTTTGGTTTACAATTTAAACAGTTGTCATTGCGACGATAGGAAGCAATCTTAGGGATGCCGGAGATTGCTTCCTTCCACTCCGTTCCAGTCGCAATGACTTAGATATAGTAATTATCTGGATTTTATCTAATTTATAATTAGATATAGTTTTCATTATTCATTACTCAATATTATTTTCGGCAATAATTTTATTGATACATTTGAGACATTTATTCTGCCAATTTCGACTAATATCAGATTGATGAACACCTAACTTTTCAGCAATTTTTGTTTGGGTGTAACCTTGACATTTTAGCAGTAAAATTTCAAAGCAATCAACCTTTTTAGAACAGTTGCGCAACTTATCTATAGAACCACCAGAAATAGGTAACTTATCTATAGCTTCCTGAGACATATCCCCCAGATTCAAACTATCCAAATTATTCAAATTTTTGTGGTCTGGAACTTCCTCACCCACAGTTTTATATTCTTGACCATCACTATCATTTTTAGGCTGGTCTAAACTAATAATAACTTGCCCATTAACTTGACTTTTTTGTTTCAATTTACGATATAAATCGCAAGCTGTATTGTAGTGGGAACGATTAAAGTAACGAATGAATAAATTACCAAGCTTCTCATTAGAAATATCATCCAGTCGGTCAATAGTAATTTGATTTTTCCGACAAAAAGCTGGAATAATTTTGTCAAACTTAAAGAATGTTTCTTGTAAGGAATTATCATAAAACTCATTCGAGTCATCAAAATTAGTCTGAGAAAAACTCCTCTTAACTACCATACCAATTTTCGGATGTCGCCAGAGCCATCTTGACAACTTATTCTTAGCTCTATTGTAAGTATCAGATTCATCACTAAGTAAATCCTTGAATAACTGAATTATGTTTTCCGGTTTTCGATCCATTAGCTGTTGTTGTTGACTCTTTAATGGTGCCTTTGTCATATTAATACTGAAATTTAAGGACAAATAATATCATGTCCGGTTGAACAGTTATAAATAAACTATGAAGGAGTCAGGAGTCAGGAGTCAGGAGTCAGGAGGGAAGAAAGAAGAAGAAGGAGAAAGTTTTTTTATCACTAATTATCCGGACATGATATAAGGACAAAAAAAAGAAAATATCGGGTTAGCAATTTTTCTGCGTGCCTCTATTTACTACATCTACTATTCCATGCAAAAAAATGCAGTTTGGAAAAAATCTAAAATCTAATTCATAAATTGTCAATTATTTCTCCCTGTTCCCTCTTTTTTGAAGATGTCTATTACAAATCAATACTTTTGACTTTTGACTTTTGACTTTTAACTTTCGCGTAGCGGCACTAGAATATTAACCATTGAATTATATACAGTACCACTGGAAATAGAAAATTATCAAATTGAATATATTGATCAAACCAAGAGTTCAATTTATTTTCTATAAAAATATTGAGGAATGTTTTTACCCCCGCCTCCAATAAACTTCCCCAATCAAACGAATTACGATAGTTACTACTACTATAACTAGAGGAATTAACAGAACTAATATGTTGATGTACCTCTACTAAAAAGCCATCAAAGCGATCGCATTCTGAAATGAGAAAATGCACCAAATTCACAAAATCACCAAAACCAACAGAATTTATATCCACATTCTGCATCAGAGAATAAACCACCTTACCCTGAATTTTTTCCACACACCATCCACCAAGTTTGTATTCAGCATTTTTTGTTAATAAAGTAGTAGAAATAATATGTGGAATATCATCTAAACAATCAAATACAGCAACACTAGCAACAGAAAATTCCAGAATAGAATCATATTGAGTAATATAAAGTCTTTGCACTCTGCCAGAATTCATACTAAACTCAAGCATCGCCTGTCTATCATTTAATGTAGCAATATTCCAGCTAGCTTTTGCACTATTATTTCTGACAAAAGTTTCAAAAAATTGTCTATCCATTTTGACTTCCCTCCTAGATTTATTTGTTCTAGTTACTTAACTATTAGGAGGGAAGGAAATTATGCGTTGAAATCCTCTTCAGCCAAAGGCACGGAGAAACAAAACCGAACCTTAGTTCCTCGGCGGGTTGATGCTTTGCTGGCGCATAGTTCCGCTAACAAAAGTTCTGAATTGTCTCCAGCCTAGATCGCCGATCGCTCTCGACAATTTCCGGTCTCTTGAGCTTTCCGGCCGTTTGCTTGCGCATAAGTATCGTTAATATAGAATCCGATTGAACAGTCGTCCCTATCGACGATAGGAAGCAATCTCAGGGGTGTGCGGAGATTGCTTCCTTCAACGGAGTGACTTGGCTAAAAACCACAGCCAGATAGTAATAGAAGATTTAAATGTATCAGGCATGATGGCAAATCACAAGCTAGCGGCAGCTGTTGGATCTATGGGGTTTTATGAGTTTCGTATTGTTTAGAGAAAATCATAGATTTATATAGATAATCGTAGGTTTCTAAGAACGGTTAGCGGTTTTAATAGTTGATAAAGCTTGATAGCGGTTAATCAATCTTCGGTCGCAAGTCTTCCCATCCCATCCGCCAAGAAATAAATTTCTTGGCTCACAGCGTAAGTCATCTTTAGATGACTAAAGATAGCTGAAAAATGGCATATACAATAGTCATCTGAAAGATGACTTCAGCTATTAGCCAAGGATTTCAATCCTTGGCTTGGCGGGCTCCCTCACTCCCCACTCCCCTACTCCCCGCCCCCAAATATATGAACATATATGATAAGTATTCAACCGAATTTAATATTACTTCTTACTTCTTAACTTCTGCTATAAATTCGGATTTCATCAAGATTTAAGTAAACTTTTATTAAAAAAAAGATATGTTTTGAACTTTATAATTTTCAACAATAGCAATATAAAGAAATATTAAATAAAGGAATATTAAAAAACTAAGTATGTATCAATTTTGTCGCTATACGGTTTGATACTCAATGGTTTTTTCAATGGTTTTTTTACCTACTACAAAAGTACTATATAGTTATAAACACGGGTTTTTACTGAGACTTTTATAAAGAAGTGATGAAGACCTAAGTAAATTTCATGAAGATTCAATGAAGATTCAAGGAAAACGCGTTTTTGCTCTTGCAGTTTCCATAAAAAGCAAAATAAGATGATATCAAATCAAATCAAGCAAGTTTTCTGGAGTGCAATCTTAATCATGCTAAAAAATACTTTGTTCGCTGCTGCTGCCACTATCACTGTTGTTGCTTCCTCCTCTCTCCCTGCTTTCGCAGTAGGTTGCCCAGATGGACAGATACCTGATCCTAATGATCCTTTTGGTGGTTGTATAGATGCACCGGTAGAACTCCCAGAGCCATCCAGTATACTGGGAATTGTTGCTTTAGGTGGATTTCTTGGCAAAAAGGCTCTTGATTCTCAAAAAGTTCACAAATAAATTATAGAATGTTTTAATTGTCTCAGTTATAAGTAAATGTAGAGAACTCATTTAGGATATTTTCCATAACCTTTACAGGTAAAGGATTAGGGATAAATAATCTAATTTGATATCTTGATGAGTTCGATCTTTACAATAGAGAACCAAAATGAGATCTATAAGCTCAAATATAGTTGCTCTTACTTGTAACAGAGTTATTGGGAAATAAAAACTGAAACTGTTCAAAAGCTAGTGCAGGATGGCAGAAATAACTAACCAGTCACAAAATCCTAAAAGCTTTACCAATCAATACTTTTGACTGTCTTGAGTGTATCTTACATTCTGAGGTATCCTCAGAATTACACACTCGCTTTTGACTTCTGCGTAGCGACACTAGCTATCAGGATCGGGCTTTTGATTATTTGAATATCAAAAACGCTAACGCTATAAACTTTGGCTGTTTGGAGTTTTAGCAACCAACTGTTTTACCTAAATTTACATAACTCTAATACATAGAATCTGATTGAGAAGTTATCATTGCGACGTTCAGGAAGCAATCTCAACATTTTAGAGATTGCTCCGCTTACTTCCACTACGTTTTCGTAGCAATGACTTATAGCGCTATGCGCTAGGGAATAGGGAATAGGGAACAGGGAATAGCAAACTGTAAAAGGGCTTTAGGATTGAAAAATGTCCTAACCAATTGTAGTGCTATAGCAGTAACTAATTATTCGGATTTGAGACAAAATCCTTTATCTTAGGAATTTTAAAAAGAGAAGCATTTACCTATTTGATCTCATTCTCAGTAGATAAAGAATCAAACTGAGATTTCTACATCAAAAATCTGTTCAGAAATCACCTAATACCAGATCTAGTTATTAAAAAGCGTTTCCTGACGGAATACTGCGCTTGCCAGATACCATTATCTATGCACAAATTTTTAGGCTGATAGCTAATAGCTAGTTCAAGGGTAGCCTTCAGATATAAGATAAGAAATTCCCAGAGGCATTTAGTGCCGAGGGAATAGTGAGCTGCGCTGTACAGCCAGTATTGGTTAATCCAATATTAAGAATTTAGCTGTCACGATTTTCTACAGTTTTATTCGTACGGTACTGATATCTCATATTCAAATTTTACTAGGTCAAGATTTTAATTTTTTTGAATACCCTCTTAGCTAAGGCGCATTTGGTATAAGGTCGTCTTGAATTCTGTTTCAGAAATTTTACACAATCACCAGGGGAAATTTTAATGTTATGGCTGACTTATTATCGCTTTTAAATTCATCGCTACCTGATGAAGTAACGTTTGATTTTGAACAATTTCAGACTGGTAATGCCACTTTCGGGAAAGATAGTTACTTCGATGTTGACATTACTGGCAATAGCTTATTAGCTGGACAGCACGATGCCTACTGTATTGATACAGACCGCTTCATTGAGGACAGTGGTACTCTGACTGCTAAAGTGTATTCCACATATGAAACATTACCTGATGGCCTAATAGGCGATCAATCTACATTGCCGGGGGCACCAGCAGGTTTTGGAAACATTGAGAAACCCGAAAATTTTGACTTACTCAACTGGATACTCAACCAGTGTTTTATCGGTAAAGAGCTATTTGATAGCAATAACAATAGTCTAGGAACTATCACCTATGGTGATATTCAAAGAGCTATCTGGGAGCTTATTGATGATGAGAACTCTACACAAAATCTTGGTCCTTTCGATCAAGATCGAGCAGACCGCATCCAAGAGCTTGCAGAAGCTAATGGAGAAAATTTTGTCCCTAGCTTTGAATACACTACATTCTTTGGCGAGCAAGTAACAGGGCAAGTAGGCGTAATTCTGGTACCAGATTCAGATGGGTTTGATGATGATTCTAACGATCCGAATCCTTTTGATCGCCAGTTCATGATTATTGGCGTTGAGTTGGCTAAGTTAGGGGACTTTGTATGGGACGATTTAAACGCTAACGGTATTCAGGATGCTGGTGAAGAAGGTATAGAAGGGGTAACAGTTAATCTCCTTGCTGATATTGATGGTGATGGTGTTATTGAAAACGATGAAATAGTAGACACCACCACCACTGATGCTGACGGTAATTATGAGTTTGAAGTAATTGCTGGCGATTACAAAGTTGAGTTTGAGACTCCCGATGGTTTCGACATGGCCAGTCCAGCAAATCAAGGTAGTGATGATGCCGAAGATTCTGATGGTCCTATTTCTGATGAGATTAATCTAGAAGGGGGTGACAATGACCGCACAATAGACGCAGGTTTCTTCAAAACAGCAAGACTAGGAGACTTCGTATTCAACGACGAAAACCAAGATGGGGTACAAAATAATGGAGAGTCAGGAATTCCCAACGCCGAAGTCAAACTCCTAGAT
>NZ_JAAHHG010000050.1:17699-37938 GCF_010692555.1 Okeania sp. SIO3B5
CACAATAGACGCAGGTTTCTTCAAAACAGCAAGACTAGGAGACTTCGTATTCAACGACGAAAACCAAGATGGGGTACAAAATAATGGAGAGTCAGGAATTCCCAACGCCGAAGTCAAACTCCTAGATGGTGATGGCAACCCAGTCTTAGACGAGAACGGAGACCCAATCACCACCACAACAGATGAAAACGGCTTATACGAATTCACAGGTTTAACCCCCGGGGACTACAAAGTAATGTTTGTCACCCCAGATGGTTTCGATGGAGTAAGTCCATTCCAAGCAGGAGGAGACCCTACTGTAGACTCCGATGCCGACCCAGACAACGGGTTAATGAGTGATGTAGTGACTCTTTCCTCTGGAGATAATAACGAAACAATAGATGCAGGTTTCTTTGAAGAGCCAGAACCAGCAACTCTAGGAGACTTCGTCTTCGAGGACACAAACGGCAACGGTATCCAAGATGCAGGAGAGTTAGGCATCGACGGTGTAGAAGTGAAGCTGTTAGCAGACACCGACAACGATGGAGAAATAGATGACGTAGTAGCCACAACCACAACAGGAGATGACCCCAACACTCCAGGGACACAGCAAGGTTTCTATGAATTCACAGACCTGACTCCTGGTGAAGAATACAAAGTAATGTTCACTCAACCAGATGGGTTCGATGGAGTAAGTCCATTCCAAGCAGGAGGAGACCCTACTGTAGACTCCGATGCCGACCCAGACAACGGGTTAATGAGTGATGTAGTCACCCTCAACCCTGGAGAAAATGACCCCACAATAGACGCAGGTTTCTTCAAAACAGCAAGACTAGGAGACTTCGTATTCAACGACGAAAACCAAGATGGGGTACAAAATAATGGAGAGTCAGGAATTCCCAACGCCGAAGTCAAACTCCTAGATGGTGATGGCAACCCAGTCTTAGACGAGAACGGAGACCCAATCACCACCACAACAGATGAAAACGGCTTATACGAATTCACAGGTTTAACCCCCGGGGACTACAAAGTAATGTTTGTCACCCCAGATGGTTTCGATGGAGTAAGTCCATTCCAAGCAGGAGGAGACCCTACTGTAGACTCCGATGCCGACCCAGACAACGGGTTAATGAGTGATGTAGTGACTCTTTCCTCTGGAGATAATAACGAAACAATAGATGCAGGTTTCTTTGAACTTGATTCTGGCATCGAAATTGAAAAGTCCACTAACGGCGTAGATGCTGACACTCCAGAGGAAGCACCAGAAATTAATGCTGGCGAGACAGTTACTTGGACTTATGAAGTAACCAATACTGGTGATGTACCCTTCGACGAAAGTGAAGTTGTAGTCACTGACGACATAGAAGGCATAATTTCTAACATCATTGACAAAGGGGATGGAAATAACACCTTAGATCCTGGTGAAACATGGATTTACGAACAAACAGGAATTGCTCAAGATTTATCTACTGTTACTA
Organism: Okeania sp. SIO3B5; assembly: GCF_010692555.1. Lineage (GTDB taxonomy): Bacteria > Cyanobacteriota > Cyanobacteriia > Cyanobacteriales > Microcoleaceae > Okeania. The sequence goes on from NZ_JAAHHG010000050.1 coordinate 19,157, forward strand.
ACACCGTTATTGATTTTGAAACTGATGGTGAGGGCAATGCTTTACCTGCTGGTACAATTATTGATGACGAATACCAGAATCTAGGAGTAACAATTTCAGCTACTCAATTCGGTGCCATGATCTTTGATAGTGCTAATCCAACTGGTGGAGACCCAGATTTAGCAACAGACAGTGAAGGCAACATCTTAATCATTTCCGAAGATGGTGACAGTTCCGAGCCTGATGACAATGCTGATGGTGGAGTAATTACCTTTGACTTAGATAACCCAGTCGATTTCAACTCTATTAGCTTCGTAGACATTGAGGAAACGGGTGGTGAAGTTCGCACTACCGATGCTGACGGAAATATAACTACTACCTCAATTCCTGCTCCTGGTAATGGTAGCCTCCAAACTTTAAATATCAATAACGATGATGTTGTTCAAGTAGAAGTCGAACTGGCTGGTAGTGGTGCTATTTCTGGCTTAGATTTTGACAGCATAGGTGACGGTATCTATAAGAACATTGGTACAGTTGTTGCTGATGATATCACCGACGAAGATCCTAGTCACTATGTTAACGGCGAACCACAAGACCCTGGTATCGACATTGAGAAGTTCACTAATGGTATAGATGCTGACACCATAGAGGAAGCAGTAGAAATTGCTGCTGGTCAAACAGTTACTTGGACTTATGAAGTAACCAACACTGGTGATGTCTCCTTTGCCAAAAGTGAAATTGAGGTTACTGATGACCAGGAAGGCATAATTTCTAATATCATTGACCAAGGCGATGGCGATAACACCTTAGCTCCTGGTGAAACCTGGATTTACGAACAAACAGGAACAGCTCAAGACTTAAGCACTGCCACCAGCTCCCAAGACATCACCTTCAACCTCACGGGTAACAGTTCCACAACAGGTAGTTACGGAAATGTCCGTAATTTTACTCAAAATGGAGTATCAGTAGATGTCAGGGCATTCAGCAGTAATAAGAGTGGTGGAGACTGGAAGACTGCTTACCTTGGAGCTTATGGCGGTGGTTTAGGAGTTACTAACCGTAATGAAAGTGGTTCCCATCACCGAGTAGATAATGGTACTAGCAACGATTATATCCTCTTTGAATTCGACCAAGAAGTCACTGTAGATCGGGCATTCCTCAGTTCTATCAGCGATGATAGCGATATTTCAGTCTGGATAGGTGATCGCGATGGAGACATCTCACTATTGGATAGCGATATCTTAAACGACTTCGCCAAAGAAAATCAAAATGGTGGCAATGGCGGTAGTGACAAGGCTCGCTGGGCTAACTTTAATGCTGATGAGTTAACAGGTGATACCATCGTTATTTCTGCACGTCAAGACCAGCACAATGATGCCTTCAAGTTGAAAAAACTGGATATTTCTGTAGCGGGTGACACCACCATCGGCAATTATGTCAACATTGGAACTGTAACTGCTGGTTCTGTAAGTGATGAAGACCAAAGTGGTTACACCAACCCTGACGAACCTCAAAATCCTGGCATTGACATTGAAAAGTTCACCAACGGCGTAAATGCTGATACTGTAGCAGAAGCAGCAGTGATTGAGCCTCATCATCCAGTTACTTGGACTTATGAAGTAACCAATACTGGTGATGTACCTTTTGATAAATCTGATATTGAAGTAACTGACGACCAAGAAGGCACAATTACCAACATCTCTGACCAAGGAGACGGAGATAACACCTTAGATCCTGGTGAAACATGGATTTACGAACAAACAGGAACAGCTCAAGACTTGACAACAGTTACAGAGGGTACAACTGAAACCTTTAATTTCACAGGCAATAGTGGTTTAGATGGTCCCGATGGTAATATTCGTACCTTTGATGCTGGTGACCTCTCTGTAAACGCTAGTGCTTTCAGTCGCGATGAACACGGAAATTGGGATGAAGGCTTTTTGGGTAGTTTCTCTGGTGGACTCGGAGTCACTGATACCTCAGAAGGTAATGGAAGCAATAACAAGCATAAAGTTGACAATGTATATCGAGACAACTATGTCTTATTTGAATTCTCTGAGGATGTTGTTGTCGATGAGGCATTCTTAGCTTCCGTGACAAATGACAGTGATATTACTTATTGGGTAGGTAGCAAGGAAGATGCGTTCACTAACCACAATATCTTAAGTGATAATTTCTTAGACAGTCTTGAATTCACACAAGACAATAATGGCGGTTCAAGTTCACGTTGGGCAGATATCAATAATGGTGAAGTGAGTGGTAATATACTTGTTATTGCAGCTTCTACCTCCGACCCAACTCCTGAAGACCGATTCAAGATCAAAGAGTTAGAAGTACAGCAGGTCGAAACTGCCGAAAGTGGTTTTTATCAGAATCTAGGTACTGTTGATGTCAATGGTCTCACGGATGAAGATTTGAGTTACTATGTTAATCCTGACTTCTCTATCTAATTTTCTTGGATAGACTTTCTAGACTTTGACTGATAGCAAGTCTAGAAGTCTAAGTCAAGTTAATAGTTGAATTGATTTGACATACTCCCGACGTTGCGCTTGCAAGGGCATCGCGGGATTCTTCAGCCAGAGAAACCCTGACCGCTGTTTTAACAGAGGTGATGTCCTCCCCCTGTGTTGGTAACAATTATAGTGACTATATTTGCAATTGTCAATAACTATAGTAAAATAACTATAGTATGTATTCTATAAAGAGAATAAAGAAAAAATTCGCATAGGAACAACAAATACAACGCCCGGCTTTCCCATAGGACGCTCCCCTCCGGGAGAGTGCGGGACTTCCCGCCGGGGGAGTTAAAAGTTTCACTGAAATTACATCTGTGAAACTCTTTTTTTTAGAGATGAAATAATTACTCTATTGACATCCTCCCGACGCTGCTCTGCGAGACAGCGCGGGATTCCCATCCATCAATCAAACAGACTGTAGGGGCGATTCGCGAATCGCCCCTACACTGAAAGATTCAGGGCGGGTTGACACCTCACTGGAAAATGCTGGCAATACCAGTAATCACGCTTCCTCTGTGTCCGATAAATAATCGACCAGTGCCCCTCGGCGACTTGATTGAATAGTTACAGTAATCTTAACCTTGATTTTTGGTTAAGCAATATTTGTATGTTAACAGATTATCTGCAAAACCGCTCTTATTGATTGGCATTCCCACCCCTTCGCTCCCCTGCGGGAGAGCGCGGGTATAAATGCCAACATTTAGATAAATATATTATTTTTAATTTTTGCTTCAATCACAAATAAACAACACTTAGTTTCATTGTTCTTGATAAGTAATTTCTTCTCTCTTCACTACCAGACCATTAATTGCTAAACTAAAAGAACCATCATTCACTCTGAAAGTTTTATTACCATCAATTGCAGCATATCCTTGATTAAATTCTACAGGTAACTCTAAAACTTGAGTCGGATTAGATTTTCTCCCTGCAATTAACATTAATTGACCATTTGGTTGACGACAAATATTGGCAAAATAGTTCTTGGATTCAAAATAATTTACTTCAGACCAGTTAGTTCCACGTTGAAGACAAACGCGTCGATTATTCCGGGGTAATTCAGTTAATAATATAGTTCCTTTCTCTGTTTCTAGATTGTGTTTATATGCTAGAACTTTTGCTGAAAATGTATATAAAAAGAATGTAGTCATTGTTAACAGCCCTAACTTTAAAAGTTGTTGATTAGTCCTAACAAAATTCACAGCCTAGTCCTCCGATAAATAAATGAATTGGCTTATATGATACAACATAAATGCAAAATTTAATAAATAAATTTCTATGATTCAATCAAAAGCATCTCTAGCAAGGGAATTCATTAATGGATAATGGAGAATAGACATCTCCAGAAAAGAGGAAGTAGGGAAGCCACCCCTAACCCCTCCCCCGACCGTGGAGGGGAAGAATTGATAATTTCTTTGGGATAATTGATTTTATTTTTTATTATTGGAAATGTCTAATGGATAATGGATAATGGATAATTACCTCTCCCTAAAAGGGAGAGGATTGATCCTTAATATCATGTCCGGATAATTAATGATAAAAAAAACTTTACCTTAAAACTTTCTCCTTTCCTTCTGCCTCCAGCATAGCTGCCCTCTGCCTTACTTTCTCCAAAGTGTAGGTATTCAAACTGCTAATAGCTGAATGCTTACCTACTAACAGTTTATGCAGGTCAATTGCAGTAGGAAACTTAAGTTTGCTGTCTGGATTATGGTGGTTATGATTCAATATATTTCGGGTTAACCATAATCCCCAATTTATTTGCATGACGGGCTACACCCGCGTGTTTAGCCATCATGGTTTTTTGCTGATTATTTGGGTGCAGTTCAGTTTTAAATCCAAGTAGCATAAATTATAGATAATTGGAGATGATCACGCGATTATACCAGATTATAGCCAACAGTTACTAGCCCTTCACAAGGAAGATAAAATCTAAATGTATCCTAGCTTATATCAGTAAGCTAACCAAAAATAACTTTTAGTAAAGAAAAATCATCACTAAAGGCATGACCACAATTCAAATCTCGCACATAGTTTAAGATCTTATCTAGATGAAAATAACCGTATTTATGGTACTCTAAAATTAGATTGATAAAATTATCTATACCCCAGATTTCTCCTCCAGGTTGAGGAATTTCATAAACACCATCACTAAAGATATACAGAGAACTCAACTTCTCAACTACACAAGAATTATCAACATAAGTCACATCTGGAAACATACCAATAGGCATTCCTGGAGTTTTCAACTTATTCACCTGACTAAGCTGACCATTACCTAAAATTAAAACAGCCGGAGGATGACCTGCACTTGCATATACCAGTTGATTCTCAGAGCGATTATATACCCCATACCAGATTGTAAAGTATTTATCATTTTGATAAGTAATCTGGTAAGTATTATTCAAAGCTCTAAGTACATCACTAGGTTGATGGTAATCTATATTCGGTATTGCCTTAGATCTTAATAAATTCAACACTGAAACAGAAGGAAGTGCAGCCCGTAAACCATGGCCAGCTACATCCAGTAAATACACCGCTAAGTAATTGTCGTCTAGCCAATAATAATCAAAGCAGTCTCCTCCTAATTTGCGAGAAGGAATAAACTGTGATTCAACTTTTACTGGTTCCATTAAAGGTTCTGGCAGAAGAGAGCGCACATAATCAGCAGCTTCAGCTAACTCTGCTTCTAGTAGTTGCTTTTGGGTTTGTAAGTCTTGAGATAGCTGATGTAATCGCAATCCTGCTCTGACTCTGGCCGTCAATTCACTCATTTCTATTGGTTTAGAAATAAAGTCATCAGCACCTGCATCCAGACCTTTAACTCGATCTTGAACCGTTCCTAAAGAAGTTAATAAAATGAAGAAAGTGGTAGATAGCTCAGAATTTGCTTTAACTCGGCTGCATACCTCTATTCCTGTGAGTATTGGCATGATCCAGTCACAGATAATTAAAGCAGGTTGTAAATTTTGTGCCTGTTGAAAACCATCTTCACCATTACTTGCTACTGTCACTTCATAACCCTGTTTCTGGAGAGCTCTTTTGAGCAATTCCTGAATAGCAATATCATCATCAATAACCAAAATTTTATACATCATGCACTCAGTTAAACAATTCACTGTTTCGGCTAAAGCCAACATAAAAGTGAGTAGACCAACAGGAGTTTTTATTTCAACTCGTTTCATTCAAAAGAAGCAGGAGGAAGGATATAAGTAAAGTGCTAATATTTTTTTCTTTTCTTACTTCCTTCATTTTACAGATATTGGGTTTAATTCTCCCACACCTTTGAAAAATTAGTGGTCTTCAATTTTATATTGGGAGCGAATCCCTTTTTTCATCAACTTTCTTCCTTTGTTTAAATTATTTACATAAATTTTATATACATACTTTACAATATAGCTTAGGATATACCTAAAATATTATGTAATAAATTTAAGAAAGTAAGTGTGGATAAAGTAAAAAGATCTGATAAATTACCTACGAAACGTAGCGCTTTTTTACAAGTTAGTTCAGACCTTGGAGAAAACGACAAAGTTTTGTCATGGTTTGAACAATTATATCAAGTAGCTATTCCAAAAACAGTTTGGCTACAGTGTGAGTTGGCTTTAGCTGAAGGTTTTACTAATGCAGCTCGTCATGCCCACAAAGATTTATCTAGAGAAACACTTATAGACATTGAAGTTACAATGTTCAGCGACCACATAGAAATTAGAATTTGGGATTTTGGTATGCCTTTTGACTTAGCAGAATGGTTAAAAGCACAACCAGCTCAAACAGATATATTTGCTCCTGGTGGACGAGGTATAAAACTTATGTATGCTATAGCAGACCATATTAGTTATACCCGTAGTACGTCCGAAAATCGGAATTGTTTGTTCATTAGTAAAAGTTATTGGCCATACCCCAAAGAACAAAATCAAACTTCTGATATTAACAGCTTAATCTAAAATTTATAAGTGTAAAGCTATTGCAGGGTGGCGGAAATAACTTACCAGTTACAAAATCCTAAAACAATTACAAATCAAAAATGATTGACTTTTGATTTTTGATTTTTGACTTCCGCGTAGCGGCACTATGATATTTGTGCCAATGGATTGAGCCAAAGCAAAATTTCACGTTTAAGTTGATTGAGGTCTCGATAAATTTCTTGTTTTAACCATTGACCGATCGCATCTACAGGAGTATATACTTTTCCTATAGGCCAACTTATATCTTGACCCAAAGGTGTTAAATGGTTTCCATTTAATCTTTTAACTGTCACCATATCAGGAAAACGTAATCTCAACAAATCACTCAAACGAAGAGTTTGATCTATATTATCGTCGTTAAATTTAATCAATAAGTTGCGCCGAATTTGATAACGCTTTTGAATTAGACGGTTTGCGATCTTAGGAGATGGAGTAAATTCTACTTTCATCACAGGAGATATCTGTTCCACCAGGGGTATTGCATCACGAGCTGCATAATTATTAAAGGATATCAAAATATTTCCAGCTCTTTCTAGAGAAAATAAGCTACCTATAAGTAAATGTAACTTACATCCCATGCTATGCCCAATGCCATATATAGGTAGATTTTTTTTTCGCAGTATCCTTTGAGTATAAATAAGATTGAGACAGTTATCAAAACTGTTGATAACATTGTTAGCCATTTCTAAATGATCTAAAGTCGTGACAAAAGGAGTCGCTATTACTGCATATCCTTGATTTGCCAGCATTTCCAATAACCACCGATAACTTACATTGGGCGCAGTTCCAACAAATGCTCCTCCCAAAAAATGTACGATTGCTTTGGGGCGAGAAGGTATTAGTACCCAATTACCAGAATTTTCTTGCCATTCCATAATTAAAAACTATCAAAAATTCAAAATTATAAAGGTTTTTATCTTGACAATTACAATATTTAGTGGTAATGAAGTTGAATAATTATTTTGTGCTTAAAAAGGAGAAATCAAAACACGAAAATCTAAAACAGCATTATTTTTTTATAAAATTGTAATAGCCATTAATAAAATTTTAAGGTAAATTGGTAGAATTTGACCGAAAAAATGGGTCTCAAGCCTCGCCCTTCTAGGGCGACTTTATTATTGTGGGTTGATTTTTTTTCAATAAATATATTATAATTTTGCTAGTTTGAAGTTCAAGTCATGAAAGCTAGATTTAAGTACCGTATATATCCAACGCCGGGACAAAAATACCGATTAGCCAAGCTATTTGGCTGTGTTCGTGTTGTTTGGAATGATAGTCTAGCTTGTTGCCAACAGAAGTATAAATCGGGAGAAAATAAGCCCACTAATTCAGAACTACAAAAGCTTTTTATTACTCAAGCCAAAAAGACTGAAGATAGAGAGTGGTTATCGGAAGTTTCTAATATACCATTGCAGCAATCTTTAAATGATTTAAACCAAGCTTATCAAAACTTTTTTAAGTCAACCAAAGGTAAGAGGAAAGGTAGACCTATAAAGCCTCCTAAGTTCAAAACTAGAAAGTCAAAGCAAACTGCTAGGTTTAGAAAAGGTGGTTTTAAAGTTGGTCAGCATAAAGTTCCTAGCAACGCTAAAATTGGAAAGCTGAAAATAGTTTGGTCAAGAGAGTTACCCACTGCTCCATCATCAGTAACAGTAATAAAAGATTCCGCTCATAGATATTTCTTGAGTTTTGTAGTAGAAATACAACCAGAAATCTTATCTAAAACTGATAATTCAGTTGGAATAGATTTAGGAATTAAAACTTTTGCTACTTTGAGTAATGGCACAAAGGTTGATGCTCCTAAGCCTCTGAAGAAACGAATTAAGAAATTAAGAAAGTTAAATAAGTCATTATCTCATAAAACTAAAGGATCTAAAAGGTATGAAAAAGCCAGGGTTAGAGTCGCTAAGTTCCATGCCAAACTGAAAGATACAAGAACTGATTTTTTACATAAATTATCTACTGAAATAATTCGTGGAAACCAAACAGTTGTTTTAGAAGATTTAAACGTTTCTGGAATGGTTAAAAACCGTAAACTATCCAGAGCAATTTCAGATTTAGGTTGGAGACAATTCCGGACATTCTTAGAAGGAAAAGCAGAAAAATATGGTCGTGATTTTAGAGTAATTAGTCGTTGGGAGCCAACGTCTCAAATTTGCTCAAATTGTGGCTTTAAAGCTGGGAAGCTAGACCTGAAGGTGCGAGAATGGGAGTGCCTAAACTGTGGTGCAAAACATGTTCTTAGACGAGAATGCAGCAATAAATATATTAGTCGCGGGCGGGCAGTCCGAGACAAAAAACGGACGTGGAGGCAAGCGTAAGACTACTGCAAAAGTAGCAGCAGCCTGTGAGACGTCAACCCGCCGAGGAGCTTCGGTTCGGTAGTAATCTCCGCGCCTTTAGGCCGGAGAGGATGTCAAAGATTCAATTAGTTAATCCGTATATTTATTTTTAATTTTTATTTTTAAATATTCTCAGATAATTGATTTCTGAGAAATTCCTAAGTAGGGTTTGCTGAAAAAGTATTTTGGTATGTGGTAGGAGTCAGGTAGGGGAGTCGTCGGTAGGGCGAGGTACATGAGTCATACCAAATTAATAAATGTTTGCTACAAATAGTTAGGGTATTTCTTAGAATTTCCGTTTGTCATGCTCCGCAAACAGCATTTATATCAAATCCGGATAATTACTATATTCAAGTCCGCAGCGACTGTAACGGAGTGGAAGGAAGCAATCTCAGGGGTGCGCGGAGATTGCTTCCTATAGTCGATAGGGACGACTATTCAGATGTAGTCGATGGGGATATCGCTATCCCTCACCTCTACTCCAAAACCGTACATGAGAGTTTCGCTCCTCATACGGCTCCTGACATCGCAGGATTCTTCAAGGTTGGTTACACCTAGTTTCGCACCTATATTTCAAGGTTTGTCCATGCTTGTTGGCTTCGGTTTTCGCTGCTCTTTGGCTTGACTGCCTGGAGGTTTTTCTTCACAAGAGTCTCCTACTCTCGATTTGAGCCTACTTACCCCAGCAGCGTGCGTTTTGGCTTAATACAATTTCGGTTTCACGCCTACCTGCAATGTCTCCCCACGTCTGCATATCCTGAGCATTACTCCAGGCTTGCTTCGCAGAGGTTTCCTCATTCCTAATAGCCAAAGGTTTACGCTTTTCCTACTCTTTAAGAGAGGCTAAAAGGAGTTACTTCGTTCCCTGACACCATTTCACGTTGACTTTAGGCTCCTAGTTTAGACCGACCCCAATTAGATACGAAATCAACTCCAGTTAATTGATTCCAATTATGTGAGGTATACCATTTTGGTTCAGGGGTATCAATGTCTTTCCCCTGTCTATAGTAACGACCCATATTACTAGATTCTCTATTCGATAACCATTGTCAACTTCCCTGGCAGAGGGTTGGGATGACATTACCCTTACTGCGCTTTTAGGCCATGCACGCTCGTGATTGACATTGCTAGTGTCAGAATCCTGGGACTAGGGAGTCACGCGGTACCTGCGCGGGAAGGAATTTAACCTCCATGATGATCAGAGTTACCCTTTAACAGGGCTGGCTGAACGCAAACTAGGGTTTGCTGTCGGCCAAACGAATCGCACACCGGATTCTATATTAGACATCTCCAAAAATCCAAGGGTTTAAGTCCCCCACGCTTATTTGAAAAATTAGTGGTGCGCCTTTTATGGGGGTTTGAATACCCCATTATATACCCCAGAGAAGCTGATAACTGACTGCTGACTGCTGACTGCTATTTCAATCAGACAACGGATCTTTTAATCCCAACTCCTGGAAAGCAGCTAACCGCAACCGACAAGAATCACATATACCACAAGGTTTTTCTTCACCTGCATAACATGACCAAGTTTTTTCCCAAGGTACTCCTAAATTATTCCCTAATTGAATAATTTCGGTCTTTTTCATATCAATAAGTGGAGAAACAATAGCGATCGCTTCACCCTCTCTCCCCTGTCTAGTTCCCAGGCGAAAAACTTCTTGCATTGCCTGAATATAGTCTGGACGACAGTCAGGATAACCCGAATAGTCTAAAGCATTTACCCCAATATAAACCCGACTCGCATCGACAACTTCAGCATAAGCGAGGGCAAAACTCAGAAAAATAGTATTACGTGCTGGAACATAAGTAATAGGGATATTTTTTGACATTTCCTCAACAGAGCGATCGCTTGGTAAATCAATTTGATTATCAGTTAATGCCGATCCTCCCCATAGTCTGAGGTCAAAACTAACAACATGATGTTCTACTACACCTACACTTTCAGCAATTTTTTTGGCTGAGTCTAACTCTCGACGATGGCGTTGTTGGTAGTCAAAAGAAATAGCATAACATTCACAACCATCTGCTTTTGCTTGGTACAAAACTGTTGAGGAATCTAATCCTCCTGACAATAAAATAACTGCTTTCACCATTCTAAAATTTTTGGTAATATCTTTTAATCATAACTATTGGAGCTGTCGTAAAAATGAAGTCTACCATAGCCAAGAAAATGACCAGATGATTTTTCTCCAACCGGAAAAGCAGTCACTCCAAATAAATAAATACCTCCATACTTAGGAGTCCGTACTGGACGCAAACCTATGGTAAAAGTTTTGCCTGGAGGTACTGGAGGGTCAAAAGTTACTGAAACAGTATTAGTTTCCCGATCAACTGCCACTTCCTCAACTACCAGTTGCTGTCCTTTCTGGCGATGGGTTCCTTCAAAGGCAATAATTTTCTTTGAGTTATATCGGATATTGCCAGGTCCTTCAGTTTTGGTAATTATCACTCGTTCTAGTGGCACACCAGCATCAGGCAATAAACTCAGAGTAAAGTAATAGGTTGCACTCCAAACATAGGTTTCACTGCGGGTAGTGACTGCCTTAACTAGGCGAGGTGGTTGAGCGAAATAAACTGTACCATCTTTTGTCTGAATTGCTAAAGTAGGAGTTACCAAGAAGTAACAAACAACAAAGAACAAGGAGAAAATTTTCAATTTAGAAACTAATATCATGTCCGGTTGAATAGCGATAAATATATAGATATCTCCAGAAAATAAACTTGCCCTTTATTTAGCATAAGCTAGAGTTGTATAAGTTCCTCACAAAATTATTTTCCATACCGTTTCCCTAGAAATATCTTTACTGTTTCCTGTTTCCTGTTTCCTGTTCCCTATTCCCTCTTCCCTCTTCCCTCTTTTCTGGAGATGCCTATTGCCTGTTATATATTATCTGTTTTACCGAATAATTAATAATTCAATAATTCAATAATTCAATAATTTAGGTTTAAAGCCTCCCCTTTCAAGGGGGAAAAAATTTATTTTTTTCTTTTATTCAATCCTCTTCCTTTTAGGGAGAGGTAATTATCAATTATCAATTATCCATTATCCATTATTAAACAACAGCTTTAGTCTGAGATACTGATCACTGTTAACTGATAACTGAAATGACACCATTTTCTGTACAAACAGCACTGAGAGGTTTATCCCAAGGATCTATAGGTAACTGTTGTAAGTAAGCAAATTCAAATACAATTCCTATAGTAGGTTTTGATGCCCATTCTTCAGTACTTAACATCCGGTCATAAAAACCACCACCATAGCCTAAACGATAACCATTTAAGTCGCAAGCAACAGCAGGAATTAAAATTAAATCTACTTCTGACGAATGTAATAATGGTGCGTTTGATTCTGGTTCTAAAATACCATAATTGCCTTTTTGTAAAGAATTTTCTGGTTGCCAAATATGCCAAAATAAACTTTTTTTTACACACCGTGGAAATCCCCAAATTTTAATAGAATTTATTGGGTTTTCTCTATTATTTATAAATAATAAACTAAGGTCTACTTCTTGACGGAAACTAAAGTAAGCTAAAACAGTTTGAGATTTTTGAAATAGGGAAAAATTTTGTAAGTGGTGGCAAAGGCGATCGCTCTTTTCTCTCCATTCAATTTCTGGCATAGACTGACGTTTTTTCAACAGTGAGCTTCTTAATTCTTTTTTGAGCATTAATCTATTCAATAATTTAGAATTCTCTCTTCTTATAAATAAGAGTATTGGATCAAAGGATTTTTTTTCTTCTCTTGGTCTCATGGATATGGTTAGGAAACTCATCCATTCCTCGACCGCTTTTTTCCCCATGAATGGAGAGGCTTTATACCTAAATTTTTCGGTTAAATTAAATTTAAAATATTCAAGTGGATTAATATTAATTAGGACTTACGGAACATTATTGGTAGTAGACGCTCCACAGCTAAAACTTTGCAATAGATTTTTATTTCTAGGTGTCTTTATCTCCCCTACTCCCCTACTCCCCTACTCCCTATTTAAATCATCCAAGGTGGAGCTGGTTCCAATTCCATTTCTATTTGAGCCTCATCTCGAGTTTCATCAATATTAAGTATGACTAACTCGTTATCTGGAGTGCGTATTTTTATATTTAGCGATCTTAAACCTATCGTTGAATTAATATAGCCTTCGTATTTAGATCCTATAGGTAATTGTAATAAAATTTCGTCAATTCTTTCTATTAATTTTCCTGAATTACGATAATACTTTGTTGCATCTTCAACTATTTTATTTACCTTTTCCTGACTAATTTTTAGAGTATTGGCTAACTCGATCACAAAACTATTTTCTTCTTCTGTTACTTTATCATCTGCTATTGCGACTTTTACTGCTAAATCAAAAGCATTTTCTATTTCTTTTTCATCTTGAAGTGCTTGTTTTGCGGCAGAAAATAATGCTTCGTTTTTTTCTTTACTAATAATTCTTAAAACTTTTTCTCTAGCTGCATCAACTTCTTTAGCATTGAATCCTTTTCTGAGTAAAAAACCCTCTAAAATTTCTACTTCATTCATATCAATATCACCATCAACTGCCATAACCATTAAACCAATAGCAAAGATGGCTTCATTAGAGGTTAATTCCTCTGAACATTTTACTTTACTGTTAAAAATATGTTCATACGACATAGATTTTTTTTTAAAATATCAAATTTTAATTATATATGGATATATTCAACAATTAATAATTAATAATTAATAATTAAATAATTAAATAATTCAGCTTTATTAGCCTCCCCTTTCAAGGGGAAAAAAGCGGTCGAGGGATGGCGTTTTGCTCCGCAACATATAAAGCGGAGCGGCTCTGATAAGAGCGGGTTTCCTCGCCATATCAAATCGACCAAGAGAATAAGTTTTTTCCTTATTGGTCAATTCTATCCCTAAAAGCTATCCATTATCAGCACAATTCTTTACAAAAGTGGATAATGCCTATTATAAAAAACTTACGACCATTTTATTGGTTTTACAAGCTTTGACAAATTGACTAACTTGTGTACTCCTAAAAGTTGTTTTTTGTCGTTGCGATCGCAACGACACTAGGAACTTTCAGACTCTAATACATAAAATGATATTTTTGTCAAGTTATGTGTTAGCCATTTAATTGGGTATTCCGGGAGAGTAAACATATTTAATTAGGGTTTGCTGAATAAAGCTAAAAGCAAGGATAGCTAAAGTAATTGAGCTTTTTCTATTCAGTTTATCTTCTGGTTATTTGCTCTTATTTGCATCAATTTACTGAAATTTTCTGCTGAAATTCAAGAAAACTTCTTCACATAAAATGGCTGAAACCGTTGCCTGTTCCACCCATCTCCGCGTCCCCGCGTCCCCGCGTCTCCGTGTCCTACCCCCACAACCAATTTTTTCAGCAAGCCCTAATTAGAGGCTTTTTCCCCCATCTCCCCATCTCCCGCCCCCCCATCTATAGGGTTTCAGGAGTTTCTTATAAGGGATAGCGCTAAAGTCAGAGGCTTGAAATACTAAAATTTACTTTTTTCATAGCCGGGAAAGGAGAGACTAGAAACCATATTTTTTGGTCAAAAATTTAAAATTATAGATAACTAATTAGGGTTTGCTGAAAAAGTCTTTTAGTAGGGGTAGGAGCCAAAATTTCCGTTTGTCACCGCGAAGCAAACAGAGTCGGTGAAGTCAGGAGGAATAGGAATTATAGAAGAGGTAGTCAGAAGAATCATCCCTTGATTTTCTGGCCAACTATTGCCCAAAATTCTAACTTTTTGAGCTATTGGAACTGAAAACCAAGGTATTTCAGACCTAAAAAGGCTAAAACCAATATCAGTAAATGCTTTAAAATTTAATCAGCAAGCCCTAATTAAAGTCTAAAACTGTTAGCACTTTTACTTAACTCCGATATTAATTCCAAAATATTTTTTACCGAAAAATTGGGTTTAAAGCCTCCCCCTTTTAGGGGGACTTTATGTTATTATGGAAACAGCGGAAAGGTATTCAACCGCTCTAAAAACCTATAGCTACTTAACTGTAGCGTTTGCACCTTTAAAAGTAGAGTTATGGAGTTTTGTACTGGTTAGCTTGTACATAGAAAAACTCTAAGCAACAAGTATCAGAGAACCAAAGTTTTTTTAAGGTTTGAACTGTACCGTAGGGCATACGGGAACGGGCTCTTGAAATAGAGCAAACGCTTGGGGAGAGAACCATCTCTGGACTAGATGCTGCAAGGTGTTTAGTTTAAGTGGACTCATTGAACCAAGAATCCTGGTTTCAGGAGAATCTCCGCGCCTTTAGGCCGGAGAGTATGTCAAACAATCAAAATAGACTGCAAATAAATAAACTAACTTTTAACTTTTAGACAAACGTTCCACTGACTTTCCTCCTAATAGTTTATGAGTATCTTGAAGAATATCCGGAATTTTTTCGGCATGGGGACTATTGGCAAGACATTTAGTCAGGTCATATTTTTCTAATTGTTCAGCATTTGCACCAGGAAACCAGTGACTGCCATTACCTAATAGGTTATAGCGCATTTTACTGTATTCGAGCATATCGTAGGCGATCGCTAGATTTCTTAACCATAAAATCACAGGGATATTTATATTTCCAGGAGTCTCTTCTACAGAGGGCAAACCAATGTCCCAGGTTTGGAACCAATTTTCTCCTAGTTGAGCGATCGCTTCTTGCTCTAGTCTTGCCAATATTGATGGTAATATTTCATCAGCTCGATCTAACAATTCAATTGTTTTGAGATGTTCGTCAAAATCTGTTGGTTGTGATGCACCTAAACTCAATGTATGGACTTGAGGATGACTCAAACAAAATAGATCGTTAAATACCATCGGGCTGAGTGGATAGCATAAATCAACTAATTTCTGTGGTGGTTGATACAGTTTTCCTCCTTTATCAGAGGGACTAATAATAAATACTCCCATATCAAAATGATTAGCAGCTTCTATTGCTGGCCAGTTATTTTGATTAATGTAGTACCAGTGTAAGTTAACATAATCAAATTGATTTGTTTCTATAGTTTTAACTATGACATCAGTAGGGCCGTGAGTAGAAAAACCAATAAATCTGACTTGGCCTTGTATTTGGAATTTTCGAGCCACATCCAGACAACCTCCTGGCCTAATTGAGTTATGGAGTATTTCTAATGTGTTAATCCCATGTATGCCTAGCAAATCAATATATTCTAGTTGCAAAAATTCGAGGGACTGCTGTAACTTACTTTGGAATTCTTGAGGATCGGCGCTTGGGCTTACTTTTGTCTGAACAATAAGTTTTTCCCTTGGTAGCTTGGGTAAAATTTCTCCAAGCTGCATCTCGGATGTACCATAACCACGAGCGGTTTCTATGTGGTTAATTCCGCATTCTAGGGAGCGACGAATTGTATTTTCTAAGTTTTGTTGATTATTTGGTGGGATTTGATTTTGGGGAACATCTTGCCATTTATATTGATACCTCATTCCACCGCAGGAAAATATTGGCATTGGTAATTCTGTTCGCCCAAAGCGTCGATACTGCATCATTATGAATAATCTTTCTGAACTTACATTAGGGGATCTTCTACTACTTCTATATTATTCATAGTAAAATTTGTTCTGGCTAAGGAACCGTAATATTTTCTTGCTGCTTCGTCATAAGCAACAGCAGCATCTTTTTCTACATCAAAGCGGCCTAAGCGTATTTGTTTTTTGTATACTTTGATTTCAGCAATCCATTTTCGTTTATCCTTACACCAGTATACTCCCCGATATTTAGATGAATGTTTGACACTTGGTCTCCTGTGCATTCGCGCACTTCCTTTGACTAGGCGTAAATTCTCTCGTCGATTATCTAGTTTATTGTGGTTAATATGATAGACAGATACGCCTATAGGAGCATCCATAATCACTCTGTGCATATAAACTGTGGTTCTTTTGCCATCTTTCTTAATTGTTCTGGCAGCAAACCCGTCTATCAAGTACCACTTGTGTTTTGATAATTCCTCATAGTCTTGTTCATCAACTATTACTACCTGCCCTCTGGTAATCAAGATTTCTTTTGACATTTTTTTGGCCTTCTTACTATTTCTATTTAAAGTTATAATTCTCCCTTGTTTTTTTAGATAAGAGAGTATAATGCAAAACATTTGAGGCCAGTACACAGTATAAATGTTTTTTTAGAACATTTTATTTGACTTTTTGTCTTCCTAGCTACAGCTAGATTTTTGGTCTGACTGCACCCCATTTGTTATTAATAAATCAATACAAATTGATTTATTTTTTTTATTGTCTATGGCTATAAGTCAACAAGTTAATTTATGACTCTTATGGTAAATTTTGTTGTCTACTGAATCTTGGCTGTATCGATTCCTTTAGTAGATATAATTTGATTTTCTTTACTCATCACCCCCCGAATTATAGCTCCTTTGAACCTTTCTATAATTTTGTGCTAGTAATCAAGATTTCATCTATTAAATTAATGATAATCTCACCTTAATTTTTTTGCCACTTTCTAGACATAAATTAAGTCAATTAGCGGAGTCATAGAATTATATTTCATGAAAGTAGAAGTATCCTAACTTCTGTTGATAGTCCTTATAGTCCTTATAGTCCTTATAGTCCTTATAGTCCTTATAGTCTTTCTAGATTGATGTCAAATCAATAGTAGTTTACATTTGACTACTGTCCATCAGACTGATCAACTAAGTCATAAGTCATAAGTCATAAGTCATAAGTCATAAGTTATTTTTGTAACGGGAATTTGAGCAACTCTCCAAAAATATTTAGCCTTAAAAGGCGGGGTTTTAAACCCAATTATTTTGATAGATTAAGTAGGTAAGTACAAACAAGCTTGACTATATTAAGTTTTGTAAATTAGCTTCCAGCTCTGACCTACAGTTGATTTGAGTCGAATTTACATCTTGTTACATAGCGACAAATTTTAACGCTAACCTACTTATTCTTCATATACTATAGCACAGATAAAAAGGATGAAACATAGTTAAACCTATTACTTGATGGTTAACTAAATCATCTATAACCCCTTTTTCCTGAAGTTTTTGACCGTCAAATTAACTTCTTATTTTTGTTAACCCACATTCCGCACGTCTATTTTGTAACATTAAAAGTAGTATGAAGATTACGGCCTTGCTAAGTATTTATACTATATGAATTATCTTCATTAACCTTTCTTAAGAGTCAAATTTTTGGGAAAATATTAAGCATAAATACTCAATTTCTACGTTATTATTTTCTCCTGAATTGCAGAATTGCTGGATTCTGAATTCTAATTTTTTATACTACTAGACTGACACATCTAAAACTGTGCATTAGCTTTTAACTTGAAAATTCTTACTTTTGAATGCATGACTTTTGACTTTTGATTTGAATTGAATCTAATGCACCATTTAAGGCGTGTCAGTCCACTACGTTTTGTCGTGCGGAATGTAGGTTTTAATGAGAAAAATATGAATTTTGAAATATCTGAAATTAAGTACTTTTGCTCAAGATGAACATTAACTTCATAGTTCATAAAAATATAGTCAAATATGACATATTAGGGTTTGCTGAAAAAGTCTTTTTTTCAGAGGAGGAGCCAAAATTCAGAATCTAGGAGGAATGAGATTCCGAGAAAAGGTAGCCAGAAGAATCTTCCCTTGGTTTTCTACCCCTCGAAATGCCCAAAATATGCTCCTAAATTGAACTGGAATTACCTAGGGCTTGCTGAAAAAGTCTTATGGGTGAGGGTAGGAGACAGGGAAAACGCATCTAAATTCTGGAAGTTTCTACTGTTAAGCTTTAGAGAGGTAATGAGTATAAATATTTATAAGCCTGACATCCTTGCCCTGTCAGAACTTCAAAATAAGATGCGTTTGCCCTGGGGTAGGAGACAGGAGACAACCCACCCCTCGCCCCTCCCCCTCCGGTGGAGGGGAAGACAGGAGACAGGAGAAATGGCTTGGGAGCGAGGAGGTAGTAGTTAAGAATTGTCCCAAGATTGTTCTGCCCAACTATCCACCTAA
>NZ_JAAHHG010000500.1 GCF_010692555.1 Okeania sp. SIO3B5
CCTCCGGAGGAGGCATGCCCTCCGGAGGAGCTACGCTAACGGAGACGAGAAACGGACGTGGAGGCAAGTGTAACCCACCCCCATCCCCTCCCGGGAGGGGAGCAAGAGGGGTGGGTGCAGCAGCCAATGAGACGTCAACCCACCGAGGAGCTAAGGTTCGGTAGGAATCTCCGCGCCTTCAGGCCGGAGAGGATGTCAAATATATCTATCTTCTGCATACATGAGATATCCGATGGTATCTTTACCGTATGGGTAGGTTACTTCACCATTTATATCTTTGAGTTCAAAAGATACCAGTCGCCAAGTTCCAACAAATGGATTTTGTACCATTTTATATCATGTCCAGTTGAATAGTTAAACTTTGGAGGAGGGAAGGCAGAGGGCAGAAGGCAGAAGGCAGAAGGGAAAGAAAAGTTCAAAGGGTAATGGTTTTTTTATAACTAATTATCCGGACATGATTTTAGTTCCTGATTTTGTTTTACAACAGAAATATTTCCTACTACCTAACTGCTTCATAAAACCGATATAAAACGTCATAATAAGTAACATTTTAATGTTTACTTCCTGCTTCCACCGGAACTGTCGGCAGCACTCCGTCCACAGGCATCAACGGTCAAGCCGACCGCATCTCTTGAGTGCGTCTTACATTCTGAGGAGACCTCAGAATTACGCACTCGCTTTCTTAAATTAATTGAGGTATTCAAGTCTCTCTCAATTGATATACCGCATTCTGGGCAGTCATAAATTCTGATGTTCAAAGGCATCTCCTGTACATGACCACAATTAGAGCAAGTCGAGCGAAGACGGAAAAAATCTGTCTACTACTACCAATTCACAGCCATACCATTGACACTTGTATTCTAGCTGTCTTCTAAATTCATAAAATCACTATCTGCTAACTGATTTAGCCAGCTTATGGTTAGCTTTTCATGTCGCGCAGCGAAACATTCCAGATACATTGTCATACTTCAATCACAACAGTGCCGTGGTTTTTGGCTACATAAGTTGTCAATTTATCAAGTGCATCTTTACGCATATTAGCTACTCGTCTATGTTGTTTGCCTAGCTTGACTACAGCTTTGTACCAATTGCTTGAATGCTTAATATCATGTTCGGTTGAATACTTATAAATAACTGTTGTGAGGAGTCAGGAGTCAGGAGTCAGGAGTCAGGAGGGAAGAAAGGAGAAAAAGAGGAAATATTGGAGAAAAGTAAAGAGAATTTCAGTATTTCTTTGGTACTGTCGATACTATCAGTCATTAAATTTTATTTATAACTGATTATCCGAACATGATATAACTTTCCTACTCAGTTATCGTTATTCTCTGATTAAGTCAATGCTCCCCTACTCCCTAAGCACAAAAATCATAGTATAATTCAGCAGCGCCAATTATTTAGGGCTTGCTGATTAAATATCAAAGCATTGACAGATAAAGGTTGTAGCATTTTTTAGTCTCAAAAAGTGTCAGCTTTTCGGTGGTAAGAGCTGCATAAAGCTGGTATTTTGGGACGATTATGACAGAAAAATTGAGGGACAATTTTTCTAACTACCTTCTCTAAATTCCCCTAACTCCTGTCTCCTGTCTCCTACCCCTACTAAAAGACTTTATTCAGCAAACCCTATTTATAATATTTATTTTTTGGTCTCCTTTCATCCAACTTCCGATATACATCTCGCAATTCAACATTATGTTGTGCTAGAGCAACTAAAGTATGGTAAAACAAATCTGCTACTTCCGAAGCGATCGCCTCTTTATCATCATCCTTACACGCCATTACCACTTCCGCTGACTCTTCCCCAATTTTCTTCAGAATTTTATTATCTCCCCCGGCAAATAATTTACAAGTATAAGAACCTTCCTCGGGATGGTCGCGGCGATCGCAAATCACATCAAAAAGCTGAGATAACATAGTCGCAGGTGGCTTGAACACCTCCCCATCCACCTGATGAAAACAACTCCTCTCTCCTTTATGGGAGGCAATATCTCCTACCTGTTCGACTCCCACTAATAAAGCATCGCTATCACAGTCGTAGCGTATCCACTGAACATTCTGAAAATGACCAGAAGTTGCCCCTTTATGCCAAAACTCTTGACGAGAACGACTCCAAAACCAAGTTTGTGCTGTTTCTAAAGTTTTTTGCAATGATTCCTGATTCATCCAGGCCATCATTAACACTGTACCATCTAAATAATCTTGAACAATAGCAGGCACAAGTCCTTGTTCATTGTAACGAACCTGCTCCACTGGAATCGATTGACTTAAAGCTACTGGTTCGGAGGTAGACATAATTTGCCAAAAAGAATTTATTTGTATACTCGAAGTCTAGGATATCTTCTGAGTATTTTCTGAATGTTGAATTTTAAGTTTTAATTTATTTTTCATTTATTATATCATATAATAAATAAATTGTCAAAAAAAAGCTTCATAATTCTCCAAGATTAACTACAAATATGCCCCTAGGGCAATGATACAATTACCTAAATATAGTTCATAAAAATATAGTCAAATTATGACATATCCTTATTTTGCAGGTGTTATTCTGACGCTCGTGAACTACAACACCACGCCAGTTGCGTGACTGTCGGGGGACCCGCCCAACGCACTGGCTTCTCTATCCCATAGCTAAAAGCATTTGGGACTACTTTTTCTTTTCCTCTTTGCATGATTATCTCCCTGATTCAATTTCTACTTGGTCATAATACAGAGGCTTGGACGTAGGTTCTGATGTGTCTAGAGGTAGCGTGTCAGTCGGTGGAATTTCACCCTATTGAACTCAGATCGTTGACTCTTGAGGCTATTTAGTCCTCTATTGTCACAGACATTGTTAGATTATGTCAATAGTTGCCCAAATTTATGGAGACCATATGACTACATATAACTATATATGACTATATTTGTGTTGAATGTTTATGATACATAAACTAAGGCACTTATGCTGAGGGCAGATGACAGAGGGCACAAGGAACAATTGGATGGGGTTTTCCAACCCAATTGTAGGCAACGCAAACGGCGGGGTTTGGTCACGGGTAGAGAGAGGTCAGGAGTCAAAATTCCCTTCTGCCTTCTCCCCCCCTTTCAAAGAAGGGGGATGCCCTCTGCCTTTCCTAATAAAGTTTATTTGAATTTGGTGATAACATAAAATCCCCCGTAGGGATTGAAACAAACACAAATTAAGGAGATTAACTTGGTAGTTACTACACTCAACACAACTAAATCTGAAGAAATTTTTGCAGCAGCCCAGAAACTCATGCCTGGGGGAGTAAGTTCCCCGGTCAGAGCATTTAAGTCTGTTGGTGGCCAACCAATTGTATTTGATCGAGTCAAGGGAGCATATATCTGGGATGTTGATGGTAATCAATATATTGACTATGTTGGTACTTGGGGACCAGCTATCTGTGGTCATGCTCATCCTGATGTATTAAATTCTCTCAAAGAAGTTCTGGAAAAAGGCACCAGCTTTGGCGCACCCTGTGCTTTAGAAAATATCTTGGCTGAAATGGTTATTGATGCTGTACCTAGCATTGAAATGGTCCGCTTTGTCAATTCTGGTACAGAAGCTTGTATGGCCGTGCTGCGTTTAATGAGGGCTTTTACAGGTAGAGACAAAGTCATAAAATTTGAAGGTTGTTACCATGGCCACGCTGATATGTTCCTCGTTAAAGCTGGTTCTGGTGTGGCAACTCTAGGTCTGCCTGACTCTCCTGGAGTCCCTAAATCTGTTACTAGCAATACCCTAACCGCTCCCTACAACGACTTAGAAGCAGTTAAGCAACTCTTTGCCGACAACCCTGGCCAAATTTCTGGTGTTATTCTCGAGCCAGTAGTTGGTAACTCTGGATTTATTACCCCAGATGCAGGTTTCTTGGAAGGGTTACGGATGATTACTAAAGACAATGACGCTTTACTGGTGTTTGACGAAGTTATGACTGGGTTCCGTATTGCTTATGGTGGCGCTCAGGAAAAATTTCAGGTGACTCCAGACCTAACAACTTTAGGCAAAATTATTGGTGGTGGTTTGCCTGTAGGAGCTTATGGTGGTCGCGAGGATATTATGTCAATGGTAGCTCCAGCAGGCCCAATGTATCAAGCAGGAACTCTGTCTGGTAATCCTCTAGCTATGACTGCTGGTATTAAGACTCTGGAGTTACTAAAGGAAGCAGGTACTTATGAACAGTTAGATAAAATTACTAAAAGACTTGCTGATGGCTTATTAGCAATTGGTAAAGAAACTGGCAATCCTATTTGTGGTGGGTACATTAGTGCAATGTTTGGTATCTTTTTCAATAAAGGCCCAGTTCACCATTATGAAGATGCCAAAAAGTCTGATTTGAGCAAGTTTAGCAAGTTCCATCGTGGAATGTTGGAGCGAGGAATTTATCTAGCACCTTCTCAATTTGAGGCAGGTTTTACTTCTTTAGCTCACACAGAGGAAGATATTGACAAAACTTTGGCTGCAGCAAAAGAAGTTATGTCTAGTCTTTGACATAACTCCCGATGCCCGTGCTTGAGCGACAACGCGGGATTCTTCAACCCGCACGCGAAGTTGCAGTTTATACAGAGGTGATGTCCTCCCCTTGTATCCCTCAGTATATAATGTTCTGGCTCTCCCATACGGTGCTGAATCAAATATTACAGCGCGGGACTTCTCGCCAGGAAAGTAAAAGTTTTCAAATGGGTAATTGATGATTTTTAAGTTTGTCATTACCCATCGACAAAATAGCTGTTGGGGACTCCCGTTAAATCACAGATTATAACGGGAGATAACTTCACTACTCACAGATAATTTTTTTGGGTACGGGGACTCGAAGAAGGCAGAAGGCAGAAGGCAGAAGGGAAAGAATAAGGTGAGAAGGTACAAAGTTTTTCATCAATTAATTATCCAGATTCCATTATGAGAATATGTTATGTACGATTTTTATTCTGACTTTTAAACTTCTTCCTAATTAGGGCTTGCTGAATAAATCTAAAAGTCTTTATAAATAAAGGTTTTAGCATTTTTAAGTATCAAAAAGTGCGAGGTTTTAAGTAGTAATGGTTCAAAAATGAGCGGATTTTGGTTAAGACTTGGGCAAAACATTCTTGGGACAAAACTTAGCTCCTACCTCCTAGCTCATTCCCCGTTCCTCCTGTCTCCTGTCTCCTGTCTCCTGTCTCCTACCCCTACTAAAAGACTTTTTTAGCAAACCCTAATTAAACAAATGCTTCGTAGAATTTGGCAATGGCTCAAAAATTTATGGACAAGACTTTTGGGGTTATCTTCTCAGTCTCATCTAGATTTATCTGAGAATACTCAAGCAACTTCCGAGTCTTTGCCCCCACTGACAGATACAGATTACGATTTTTTGTTTGGTCAACTCTTGGAGGGTGTTGCCCAAGGTTGGCAGTCCGATCGCGTACAGAGATTTTTTGATGAATTAGGAGAAAGGGGCAAACCTGAACTTTGGCAGGAATGGTTGCAACGGTTTGGAGAAAGGTTATTAGTTTCCCCTAAACCTAATGATGAGTTAGCTCAGAGGATGGTAGGGTTTGGTGAATTGACGCGATCGCTACCCTCTCTACAATCTTTGGGAGCAATGGGTAACAACATTGGTACTCAACTTTTAAGTAGGGATGATAGTGGAGCAATCTGGGAATATGATGGACCTGATGTTGGTGTTTCTCCTCCTTCACAAACATTCGCGAGTGAAGAAAAAGATAATGATGCCATGTCAGAATTAGTGCTTAAACTTCAGGAAAATCCTAATTTATTAGCAACTGTTGCCCAACAGTTAGGGGTACAAACGAGTGACCCCAGAGTAGTTATTCAGGCAATGGTTAGTCAGCTTGGGGTAGGAGTGGAAAATCAAGCACAGTCTGCTGAGAGTAATGCTGAAATATGGGCAAAGTTAGGCTTGGAGCAAGCTAAAGCGGGAGATTTAGTTGGAGCAGTTGATAGTTGGGAAAGTGCTCTAGCTCTCAAGTCAGATTACCATCAAGTTTGGTACAATCGAGGCAAAGCTTTAGTACAACTAGAAAGGTGGGAAGAAGCGATCGCTAGCCATGACAAAGCAATAGAAATTAAGTTTGATGATTATTTGGCTTGGAATAACCGTGCTGAAGCACTGGGAAGGTTAGGAAGGTGGCAAGAGGCGATCGCTAGTTGTGAGCGGGCGATAGAAATTAATTCTGGTTATTATTTGGCTTGGTATAACAAAGCTAGTTTTCTAGTTAATTTAGGACGTTTAACAGAAGCAATTGCTTGTTATGACAAGGCTTTAGAGATTAAGCCTAATTTTGACGATGGTTGGGATAAGCGGGGGAATGTTTTGAGAGATTTAGGTTTGATGGAAGAAGCTAATCAGAGTTGGGAGCGCGCTAGGAGGAGTAGGGAGTAGCGAGTGCGCTCCCAGATGTGTCTAGCCTCTTCCAAAGTAGCTCAAGCTCGCACACAAGGGTTTCACGGCTTTTCCCTTCTGCCTTCTGCCTCCTGCCCTCTGCCTTTCCTGATAAATTTAGCCACGGCTTGTTCCTCCTTTATAGGGAACAGGAGGATCTTCATTAGAAGAACCCACAAACTGATGAAAAACTTCTTCACCTAATTCATCAGAATATTGTTCTAGTAGATTATTGTTAATTTCTGTAGTAGTTAATCCCATTATTACTACTACAATTAATGTCCAAATAGATAGTATTAAATCATTTTTATTGTACATAATAATCACCCCTCAATCACAATAAATTAAACTTAAAATTCAGGTGTAGTAGAAGCAAAAAATTATCAAGAGGTAAGTTTATAATTCATTGCAAATAGATATCTATGATGTCTATGACAAAAATCATCAGAATAATTTTTCGTTCAATTATGAATGTTGTTGTCTAAATTATTCTTCATTCAAGAAATATGATTTTACGCAATATTATTTTTTTTTTATTTACGGAATGAGAAATATTCAAGCTGTATGTAATAGTTATATAGAAGTTCTCGAATTGATGAGATGTAAGCATTCAGCTATTAGCTATCAGCTCTCAGCGGTGATGAGGAGTTTAAATGAAAATAGACTTTAAAGCCAGCTTTTGTAGTAAGATTTACAGGACTTTTTAGATAATGAGGTGTAGTTCTAAGATTAATATTTTTGTAAGCATTCAGCAGTCAGCTAGCCTCTTTCAGAGGAGCTTTCCTACGGAATGCTACGCAAACGCTAACAGCTATCAGCTATGAGTTATTAACTCATTATCTTGGAAGAAGGAATTAGTATTCAAGGGAAATGAAAAATTATGTTTGCACAGCATTCCGCAGGAAATGAAATAGTACTTTAGTAGTGCAATAGAATAGTCATTGCGTTTTCGCTGTCGCGGACATGTTTGCGGAGCATTCCGATAGGAAAAAGCGTAGCTTTGCGATAGA
>NZ_JAAHHG010000501.1 GCF_010692555.1 Okeania sp. SIO3B5
TAGATTTACCTGCGGTTTATGCTGATGAAAATCGCCTGGATCAAATTTTATATAATCTGATTGGTAATGGGATTAAATTTACAGAGACTGGGAAAGTAGAAATATCGGTAAAGACGATCGATCTACAACAAAATTCGCAGTTCAACGATCGGCATCCAATTCTCCAAAACCAACAATTAGCAATTACTATTTCTGATACTGGTATTGGTATTGCAGAAGATAAACTAGACAGAATATTTGAATCTTTTGAACAAGCTGATGGTTCTACAGCTCGTGAATATGGAGGTACTGGTTTAGGCTTAACAATTACTAAAAAACTGGTGGAATTACACGGAGGAAAAATTTGGGTGAAATCTCAAATTGATATAGGTTCTCAATTTACTTTTACTCTGCCAATATCTACAGAAATTGCTATTAGTAATAATTCCTATATATCAAAATTTAAAGATGCTAATGATCTAGTTATAACTGAAGAACAAGAAGAAGAAATTGTAACTCAAGAAGAGTTAAAAGATGATGCCATCAAATCACTAGAAACCGACAAAAAATTTAAAATTATGATTGTCGATGATGAACCAGTAAACTTACAGGTACTCGTCAATATTTTATCCCTCCAAAATTATTCCATAGTTCAAGCAATGGATGGTATAGAAGCTTTGAAAATAATTGAAGAAGGTTTTCAGCCCGATCTAGTTTTATTAGACGTAATGATGCCAAAAATGACTGGTTATGAAGTTACACAAAAATTGCGACAAAATTTCTTACCTAGTGAGTTACCAATTCTAATGTTGACTGCTAAAAATCAAGTCTACGATTTAGTAGAAGGATTGAATGTTGGTGCTAATGATTATCTGACTAAACCAATTTCTAAAAATGAACTAAATGCCAGACTTAAAACTCATTTGAGACTATCTCAAATCAATAGTGCTTATGGTCGATTTGTGCCTTACGAATTTCTCAAATTCCTCAAAAAAGACTCAATAATTGATGTAGAATTAGGCAATCATGTAAGTAAAGAAATGGCAGTAATGTTTTCTGATATTCGCTCCTTTACCGCTCTTTCAGAAACAATGACACCCCAAGAAAACTTTAACTTTGTTAACTCATATTTAGGGCGTGTAAGCCCACAAATTAGAGATAATTCTGGGTTTATAGTCAAATATTTAGGAGATGGAATAATGGCTGTATTTCCCAATGGAGCAGACGATGGTGTCAAGGCAAGTATTGCTAAAATCAAAGAAGTTGCAGAATACAATATTATTAGGAAAAATCAAGGTTATAGACCCATTGCCATTGGTATCGGCATTCACTTTGGACAAATGATGGTAGGTATAGTAGGAGAACAAGCAAGAATGCAAGGTGATGCTTTTTCAGATAGTGTAAACTTAGCCGCTCGTTTAGAAGGATTAACAAAATTTTATGGTGTTTCTATAATTATTAGTGAAGCAGTATTTGATAATTTAGTAGATGCCAATCAATATCAAATTAGATTTTTAGACCGAGTCCAGGTAAAAGGGCGGAATCATCCCATTAAAATTTATGAAGTTATGGATGGAGAAACCGAATCTTTGCTAAACTTAAAAAAACAAGTTCAACTCAATTTTTCTCAAGGAGTTTTACATTATCAACAACAAGAATTTACCATGGCAAAGGAATATTTCCAGACAGTATTAACAGTAAATCCAAATGATAAAGTGGCTAAAATTTATTTAGAACGAGTTAATAATTTTTTATCAGAGGGGATACCTACAAACTGGCAAGGAGTTACAATCTGGAATCAAAAATAATGTAAGCATTAAGCAGTCAGCTATCAGCTATCAGCTATCAGCTATTTGTTATTAACTCATTATCATACTAGAGAGGAATTATCCACCAAGGAGAATTAAAATTCATTAATGAAATTGGCTATAACCTAACCTCAGTTATTGCTTGAATATGTTCATACATCTGATTGCTGTTTGCTTCGCGGTGACAAACGGAAATACGAGCTAGCTGTTTGCGCAGCATTCCGCAGGAAATGCTTACAAAATAATCAGGCATTGCTGAATTAAGGGATGAAAGTAGGTTTATAGGTATGGAGGGAACACTTAACTGGGAACAGGGAACAGTTAATATTAACAAGTAGTTCAAACCATCCAAAATACAAAATCAAAAATATAAAATTATCAAATCATACCCAGAATCAGCAACAACTCTAATCAAAAACTTGAGCAAATTGTATCTGTATAATTGAAAAAATTAGCGATCGCTATTATGCCAAAGTTACCACTAAATCCTCTATTTTGCCAACCATCACCAAAACTCCCCTTACGATTCATAGTCATTGTCCCATTTGTGCTGCAAATCATAGCAACAGTAGGATTAGTGGGATATCTTTCATTTACAAATGGTAAGCGCGCTATCAACGACCTCGCTAATCAGTTACAAGGCGAAATTACAGCTCGTATTCAGCAGAAACTGAATATTTTTTTAGATACTCCTCATTTGGTTAATCAACTGAATGTAAATGCTATTCGTCTTAATCAACTGAATATTCAAGAAATTAATGATTTAGAGCGTCATTTATGGCAACAAATTCAGTCTTTTGACTCCATTGGTGTCATTGGTATTACATCCACATCAGGATCTATGCTCGCAGTCAGTCGCCAAGATCGTAATAATAATAAATTTAATATCATCATTACAGACGAATCTACAGAAGGAGAACTGCGGGAATATGCTACCAACGCTCAAGGGGTACGGACTAATCTCATAAAAATCGTTCCGGAGTACAATCCCCGTATACGGCCATGGTATCAAGATGGTATAGCAGCAGGTAAAGCAGGTTGGGGTAAGATGTTTAGATCGCTCATTGATGAAAGAGTAGAAATCATGGCAACTCAACCAGTAATTGATAATGATGATAATGCCATCGCCTTAGTCTCTGCTACTCTAACTTTTTCTCAACTTCATGACTTTCTCAAACAGCTGAAAATTAGTAAATCTGGGGAAGCTTTCATTTTAAATCGTTATGGAAAATTAATAGCTAGTTCCGCCACTTCTGAATCTTTTATTCAAAAAAATGGGGACCTAGAATTAATTGATGCTGCCAACAGTAACGATCCTTTAGTTAATTCTGCAAGTCAACATCTGAAAGACAGGTTTGAGGACCTAAATCAAATCCAAAGCAATTTATTACTTAACTTTGATATTAATGGTCAACAACAATTTTTACAAGTCGTACCTTTTAGCGATAAATATGGTTTAGATTGGTTGATTTTGGTAGTAATTCCTGAAGCAGATTTTACAGAACGTATTCATACCAATACCCGAATTACTATTGCTCTATGCTTAATTGCATTAATCATAGCAATTATTTTTGGTTTATTCAGTTGTGAATTGATTATTAAACCAGTAAAAAATTTAAAGCAAGCAGCAACTTCTGTCTCTATTGGAAAGTGGGAACAAACAGTCAAAGAAGTTCCCATTGAAGAACTAGCAGTATTAGCTCAGGCATTTAATCAAATGACCGAACAATTACAAAAATCATTTGTTGAATTGGAGAACAAAAACTCTGCTTTACAACAGGCAGATCAGTTTAAGGATGAATTTATGAAAAATATTTCCCATGAACTGAGGACTCCACTGAATAGCATTATTTGTTCCATAAAATTAATTCTTGATGGCTTTTGTGATAGTCAAGAAGAAGAATTAGAATTATTAAATCAAGCTGATAAATCTGCTATTCATTTATTAAATCTAATTAATGAACTTTTAGATTTAGTGCAAATTAAACAAGGCAAACTTCCGGTAAACAAAAAGTCAGTAAATTTGTATGATTGTTTAAATGAAATAATTGATTCTCAGCAACATATAATTCAACAAAAAAATCTGCAACTATATAAATCTGATATTTCTAAATCTATATTTGTAGAAGCTGACCCCAATAAGCTAAAGCAAGTATTATTAAACGTTCTTGATAATGCAATTAAATTTACTGAAACTGGTAGTATTACTATTGATGCTCAGATTAAACCAAGTCTTAATACTTATGATATAGATCAAGTACCCATTGTAGTAGTAACTATAAAAGATACAGGAATTGGGGTAGAACCAAGCGAACAGTATAAACTATTTCAATCTTTTGTAATGGTAGATGGTTCAACTACTCGTGCCTATAGTGGTTGTGGTTTGGGGTTATCAATTTCTCGTAGTCTGATGGAATTAATGGGAGGTAATATTACTTTAAAAAGTGCAGGAAAAAATCAAGGTACTGTAGTTTCTCTCTCTTTACCCATGACTCTCAAAACTACAGAATAGGGGAAAGGAAGAAGGAAGAAGGAAGAAGGAAGAAGGAAGAAGGAAGAAGCTTTAAGAGAAGGAAAAATTTTACTTATATGGCAGTAGATATTTTCCCAACTTTTACACGGGACTATACCAACGGACATGATATTACTACAAAAGTCGCTAAAGTTTATATTTATTTAAACTATTCTGAAAAAAGAATGCTACAAAAAAGGTAGATATTGCTCGGATATGCTTAAAAATAGCGGCTCCAGTTCATTTGAGATAGTTATCTCTATCTTTTTTTCCTTTTTTTTCAATATTTACCAAATTATTAATTAGGGTTTGCTGAAAAAGTCTTATGAGTGAGGGTAGGAGACAGGAGACAGGAGACAGGAGACAGGAGAAAAGGGAATTTAGAGGAGATAGGAGCTAAGTTTTGTCCCAAGATTGTTCTGCTCAACTATGCGCCTAAAATACTAACTTTTTGAGCGTGAAGAGCTGATTCCCAGGCACTTTTTTCAACCCCAAAAAGGCTAAAACCTTTATCTGTAAATACTTTTAGATTTAATCAGCAAGCCCTAATTAGGGTTTGCGTATGGAAAGTCTTTTTGCTATGGTAGGGACCCACCCCTCGCCCCTCCCCCTCCCTGGAGGGGAAAAAGGGAGTAGGGAGTAGTGAAGAGTTAGGATGAACGGGGAGTTAGCTGAAGAACTGGTCATTCATAATCCACCCTTACTGTTTCTGTCATAATGACTCCAAAATCTTTACTTTTTCCGCTCCATCAACCGAAAAGCTGCTACTTTTTCAGCACTTAAAATTATTCAAACCTTTATCTCTAAATGCTTTGATATTTAATCAGCAAGCCCTAATTATTAATAATTAATAATTAAATAATTCTGGTTTAAAGCCTCCCCTTTTAAGGGAAAAAAGCGGTCGAGGGATGGATGGGTTTCCTGACCATATCCAATCGACCAAGAGAAAAGAAATAATATCTCCTTATATTCAATTTCGTAACGGTTTTAACCAGAGGTAATTATCAATTATCCATTATCAATTATCAATTAATAAACCCTTCTTCCTTCTTTCGTAGGGACGTTGCATGCAACGTCCCTACAATTTGTAACAAACATTTATCACGCTTGGTATTATATCAAATCCGCTTAATTGGACATAAAAAAATTCTCCAATTGCCATAACTACGCTCATCTTTCTAATTCTTTTTTCTCCTGAATTCTGTTTGCGGAGCATGACAAACGGAAATTCTGAATTGCAGAATTGCTGAATTCTAAAGACTTAACCATTCTATAACTTTTTAACCGAATTTGATATTAGTCTTTTTGGATCGAAAAAAGTGCTAGCTTTTTGGTCTAAAAAGTTCAAAAAGTTAGTATTGAGGGCAGACAAAGGCAGAAAAATCAAGGGACAATTCTTCTTCCTACCTCCTCTATAATTCCCATTTCTCCTGTAAGCATTCAGCTATTAGCGGTCAGCTCTCAGCTTTTTAATAAATGAAGCAAGCATTTGCTTAACTTCTACGACATTTTTAAACAAAGAATTGAAGCACAAGAACAGCAAGCTTAAATTGTCCACTAAAATTAATAAAGCTGATAACGCAGTTCCGACCATAGGAGGCTAGCTGATAGCTGACTGTTGAATGCTCACTTTCTCCTGACTCCTGAATCCTGACTCTTACCTTTACCATGCATACTTTTTCAGTAAACCCTATTTATAACTGTTCAACCAGACATGATGTAACTAATTACCAACTTGATGTAATATTAGACAAAACTAAAATCTAGGGTGAAAATATGCCATCCAATTCCGATCGTTTACCAGAAAAAGATTCAGGAATACCTAATGCTTCCGAATTATCTCCTTTAATCAAAAATTTATCAATTGCTGCCTTGGTAGGAATAATAGCTTTTGTTGGAGTAAGTTCTTTGATTATTGCTGCTAGTCAAAACAATATTATACCAAATTCAAAAAAGGCAGTTACATCTTAATTTGTGATTTATTCCTAAAAGAAAAAAATATAAATTCCATAAGTTCTAATATTTACATCTTTTTTCCTCTTTTTTCCTCTTTTTTATTATGTTTTTCTTTCTCTTTTCCCTGTTCCCTGTTCCCTGTATCCTAACTGTAGCAATATTTTATGAAATTGGTATTAATGATATTGAAATAACAGAAGGAAAATAGACTGTCGTATACTCAAAAGTTAAAAACAAAAAATTATATTCTCTCAGTTTCCAATTCCTAACTCAAGTTTTTAATAACAATTAGATAGCAGAATGTTACAAAACTGTAACGTTCAGAAATAGGGAAGAGGGAATAGAATATTAATTCAAATAGTATAACTAAATATAAAAATGAAGCAATTTTTTAAAATCCTCAAGAAAATTTTTTTTCCGGAAAAAGATGATCTTTTTCTTAAGTTAGTTGAAAGTATAGAAGTCACAGTATCTAAAATTCTATCTTTAGCATTGATAGGTGTCATTATTTTTGCTGTCTTTGACGTAGTAGTTTTTATCTATCAACGACTTGTTTTTACATCTAATCCTTTATTTAAAGATACATTATTTGAAATATTTGGACTATTTTTAAATATTTTAATTGCCCTAGAAATTTTAGAAAATGTTACTGCTTATCTTCGCAAGCATACATTTCAAGTAGAGTTAGTAATTGCTACTTCTTTAATTGCTGTAGCTAGGAAAATTATTATTTTTGATATTGATAAAAAACCAGGAGAAGATTTAATCGGATTAGGATTCGCTATTATTGCTCTATCCATTAGTTTCTGGATTATTCGATCGCAAAAAAATAGACCATCTAATCATTAAATATTATCATCACTACCCTGCCCTAGCGTTTTGGATTTCATATCATGTCTCTTTGAATACCCACAATAAACATTTTAGGGAGTAGGCAGTAGGAGAATGCTTTGACCGCTATAGCCTATCTATTTGAAAACCACTATAATAATGCTAATGCTACCAGACTTGAGAGCAAGCAAAATTTAAGATTGAACCTAAAACCTACAACCTACAACCTACTTCAATT
>NZ_JAAHHG010000502.1 GCF_010692555.1 Okeania sp. SIO3B5
TTGGTAAATTTTTGAGCATGAACAGCTGAAAACCAAGGTATTTCAGACCCAAAAAGGCTAAAACCTTTATCTGATAATTATTGGAGATTTAATCAGCAAACCCTAATTATTACCTCTCCTTGAAAAGGAGAGAATTGACTCAAAGGAAAATTTTTTCTTGCTTATCCTTGAAAGGGGAGGCTTTAAACCTTAATTCTTCGGTAAATTGTAGGTTTTAGTTGGTAGATAATTAATATTTCACTTAAAACCTCATACTATTCTTTACTTTTTTCAACAATTAATAATTACCTCTCCTTAAAATTTATAGAATTGGAAAACAGAATTTGTAGACAATTAAGATTTTACCCAAAAACTCATACTATTCTTTACTTTTTTCAACAATTAATAATTAGGGCTTGCTGATTAATTCTAAAAGTATTGAAATATAAATATTTTAGCGTTTTAGACTTGAAAAAAGTACCAGTTTTTCGGTAGAAAAGCTCAAAAAGCTAGTATCTTAGGATGATTATGGCAGAAAAATTGAGAGACAATTCTTAACTCCTACCTCTTCGCTCATTCCCCGTTCCTCCTGTCTCCTGACTCCTACCCCAGCAAAAAGACTTTCCATACGCAAACCCTAATTACTTCTCCTTTAGGGTTGTTTCATTCTAAACTATGCCATTTTATGTATTGACTAAACCACGTTATTTCAAGTTTTAGGAAATTTATCTTTCGCCGTCTGAAAATCAATAAACTCATTGCCAAAATCTAGAATGAAATAACCCTGTATCTCCTTAAAATTATAGAGTTAACAAACAGGATTTTTTGTATTTATTTTTTATTCAAAGAAGATATTTAACTAGCTATTAGCTTTTAGTATTCAGCTAGTCTCCTAGTGCAGGATGGCAGAAATAACTGACCAGTTACAAAATCCTAAAAGCCTTACTAAGCAATATTTTTGACTTTTAACTTTTGACTTTTGACTTCCGGGTAGCGGCACTAACTAAATTATTTTTTCTTGCGACCTGCCGTTGCATCTACTAACTCTAATTCTGAGAGTCTAAATGTTACTAACTTATCCCAATTTCCACCTTCAAATAATACAGCAGCTTTACCATCACTTACTCGTTGAACTTGTCCTTGAAATCCATAATAAGTATCACTAATATTTTTCACTTTAACTGCTACACCAGGTAAAATCATTGTTTTCTACTCCTATGAAAAATTTTCTTAATTTTAGGAAATTGAAGGCTGTTTTATTTTGACTACTCCCCGGACTCAAGTCACGGGGATTCTAAGTAGATACTACGCAACAAGATAAATCCGTGTTGCTCCGTCTATTCTTAGCTGACCAAAGATATATTCTCTGGGGACAATTTCCGCGGTGCCCCTACACAGTCGGCTTAAGTTTAATCCTAGCTTTGCGGCTTACTTTTGCGATTATATTTGCAGCCCCGTTACAGTCTGCATTAATTAACCAATTATTACTACTTCTATACAAACCACGCTTTATTCTTTTCGGTGACGGTTTCCAATCATCGGGTTTTTCACCATAAATAGGCAGATTGTCACCATCTAAAAACGAAGCAATACTTGTATAACTTTCTTCGGTTTCTATCAATATTATTCTATATTCATAGCACATCTGACTTCGTTAAGCCAAAGCCACAACAGAAACTCTAGCAGCAATTTTTTGAGCGATCGCTTTCAACTCTTGAGCAGAACTAGAGTTAGGAGCGCCAACTACAATAGGAACTCCAATATCCCCACCTTCTCTAACAGGCATTTCCAAAGGAACCCCTCCCAGTAGTGGTACACCTAATTCCTCCGCTGTTCTTTTCCCACCACCAGAACCAAAAATATCATACTTTTTCTCTGGCATATCTGGAGGAACAAAATAACTCATATTTTCAACTATTCCTAATACAGAAACCCCTAACTGCTGAAACATCTTTAGACCTTTGCGAGAGTCCAATAATGCCACTGTTTGAGGTGTTGTCACAATTACCACTCCAGACATAGGAACAGCTTGAGCTAAAGTTAATTGAGCATCACCAGTACCAGGAGGCAAGTCTACCAACAAATAATCCAAATCACCCCATTGGACTTGGTACAAAAATTGTCGGATAATTCCATTCAACATTGGACCACGCCAAATTACAGGTTGATCCTTATCAATTAAAAAAGCCATAGAAACCAACTTTACTCCATGATTAAAAGCTGGTTCCAGGACTTCTCCAGATTGTCCTGCTTGTACCATAACTTTAGCATCTGCTAGACCTAACATCGTTGGATCGTTAGGGCCATAAATATCAGCATCAATCAAACCCACTTTAGCGCCCATTTGAGCCAATGCCACAGCTACATTCACTGCTACTGTGCTTTTACCCACTCCACCTTTACCACTAGAAACAGCAATAATATTTTTCACTCCATCAATACCTTGGCGGTCGGGTATAGTTTTCTGCTGAGGAGTCTCTGCTGTGACATCTACTATTACTTCCTTCACACCAGGTAGTTGCTTGACAGCTTTTTGACAGTCTTCGACAATAAATTCTCGTAATGGACAAGCTGGAGTTGTCAATACTAAGGTAAACTCAACTTGTCCATCATTAACTTTAATATTGCGAATCATATTTAGTTCTACCAAACTCTTTTGCAGTTCGGGGTCTTGTACTGGTCGTAAAACATCTAAAATAGATTGAGTCTCAGGTATAGTGGACATATAACATCCTTCAAAAATTAAAATTTTCTTAAATTATATCTGTTATTTGCAAAGTAATGTTATGTACTTTATGCACTTAATTAGGGCTTGCTGAAAAAGTCTTATGGGTAAGAGTAGGAGACAGGAGACAGGAGACAGGAGACAGGAGACAACCCACCCCTAGCCCCTCCCAGGAGGGGAGGGGAAGACAGGAGGAACGGGAAATGAGCGAGAAGGTAGGAACGGGCGTTTTGTCCCAAGATTTTTCTGCTCAACTATGCACCTAAAATACGCTCCTTTTTGAGCATAAAGAGCTGAAATAGGCGCACTTTTTAAAGGCAAAAAAAAGGCACTTGTCTTTATATGTCAATGCTTTTAGATTTAATCAGCAAGTCCTAACTACTAATAATTAAATTAATTAATTAATTATTAATTTTTTATTTTATAAAAAGCACTGAATTTTAAACTAAGAAATTAATACATTTGGGTAGTATACAGAAATGATGAACGATGAGATGAAAAACTAAACTTAGTAATTAGGGTTTGCGCTCAAAAGTCTGATGGTGAGCATAGGGAACAGGGAACAGTTTTGACATTCTAATACGGCCAAATTTTCTGATAGTAAGGGGAAAAATATTAGCATTTTGAGACAAATTGAGCCAAAAACCTTGCACCCCCTCAGCAATATTTAACTCTGGAAGCCTTTACAGGTATTAATTACAATTTTATGAGCGCAAGCCGTAATTAGGGTTTGCGCTCAAAAGTCTTTTAGTAGGGGTAGGAGACAGCTATACTGGAGACAGGAGACAGAAGGGACGGGGAATTTAGAGGGGGTAGAAGTAAGAAATTTCCCAAGATTGTCCTGCACAACTATGCGCCTAAAATACTAACTTTTTAAGCGTTCTAGACTAAAACAGGCGCACTTTTTTCTACCCTAAAAAGGCACTTACCAATATCAGTAAATGCTTTGATATTTAATTAGCAAGCCCTAATTAGTAAAAGAATCAACAATAACTAGCTACAAAATTTTTTGTAATTCATTAAGTAAATTATGGTCTACCAGGTCGTAATCATATGAGGATGTAAATTAATAGGCAAGACTAATTCAGTAACCAAGAATGATACTTGAGTATCGGAACATATATCTATGACAAGATTAGGTTGATTTACTCAAGAAAAACTGGAAAAAACAGGAAAATTTTACTAGATGATCGATAGCATGGTAGGATAAAAAGTCTGGAAAGATACATATAATTTTTAGCCAAATTTGAAACACATATTGTACCTATGACAGCTTCTACTGAAACCAAAAAAACAACACCTCTATCTCTATCGCTGGGTAGTACCCAAGGTCGAGTCAGTAAATTTATGCAGGATATACAAGATGAAATTTGTCAAGGACTGGAGCAATTAGATGGAATTGGCAAATTCAAAGAAGATAGTTGGGAACGTCCAGGTGGTGGTGGTGGAAGGTCTCGTGTAATTAGAGACGGTGAGGTTTTTGAACAGGGAGGAGTTAATTTTTCACAAGTGTGGGGAGATAAACTACCACCAAGTATACTAGCGCAAAGACCAGAAGCCGAAGGTCATGGTTTTTATGCGACAGGGACTTCAATGGTACTGCACCCTAAAAATCCCTATGTACCAACAGTGCATCTTAATTATCGATATTTTGAAGCCGGACCTGTATGGTGGTTTGGTGGAGGTATAGATTTAACACCTTACTATCCCTATGCTGAAGACGCAAATCACTTTCATCAGACTATTAAAGCAGCCTGTGACAAAAGCAATAAAGAGTATTATCCTGTATTTAAAAGATGGTGTGATGAGTATTTTTACTTAAAGCATCGTCAAGAAATGCGAGGTGTAGGAGGTATCTTCTTTGATTATCAAGATGGTCAAGGAGAATTATACAAAGGTCCAGATAGTCAAGGACCAGCAGCAATCTATAGTCAGCAGCTAGGAATTCCTGAATCTCGTAGTTGGGAATCTTTATTTACATTTGTACAAAATTGTGGTAAATCATTCTTGCCAGCTTATACCCCAATAGTAGATCGACGGCAACCCATAGAGTATGGCGATCGGGAACGTAACTTTCAGCTTTACCGACGTGGCCGTTATGTTGAATTTAATCTAGTATATGACAGAGGTACAATTTTTGGATTGCAAACTAATGGACGTACAGAGTCAATTTTGATGTCTTTACCACCTTTGGTTCGCTGGGAATATGGCTACAGTCCAGAACCCAATACACCAGAAGCTCAACTGTATGAAGTATTTTTAAAACCTTATGATTGGGCTAACTGGACACCAAATACCCACTTAGTCTAAGTTAAACTACAGTCAGATGGGCAACCACCATAACTAATATCATCCCGAGGGAAGGGTCAGTGATTCATATTGAGCAAAAAACCCACAAAACTCCGGACGGCACAACAGTCATCGTCCTAGCGCCAACTGGACGTTTGGATATTACAACAGCTTGGCAATTCCGCCTTAAGTTGCAGGAATGTATCTCTAAACTGAGTCGTCATGTAGTAGTCAATTTAGGTCAGGTTAACTTTATTGATAGTTCTGGACTTACATCTCTGGTAGCAGGGATGCGAGATGCTGACAAAGTTAAGGGTAGTTTCCGAATTTGTAGTGTTCATCCAGAAGCTAAACTGGTATTTGAAGTAACTATGATGGATTCTGTGTTTGAGATTTTTGAAACAGAAGAAGAAGCACTCAATTATGATGAGGTTCATGAAAGTAACAGAGCTTAAACAGTTTTGAAGCAGAACTATCAATTTTATCAAAATGTTGCCAGAAGACCAGCGCTTTCCTGCAAGAAAGCGTTGGAATGAATGTAAACCAATGCTATAATAATACTGCTTTTGTGTTAGTAATAGGAAAACATTGAAAGCTAGATATAAATATTGCATAGCTCCTAATTATATTCAAATAGCTAAATTCAAATAGCTAAATTTAACCAACTCAACTATTTAGCTGTTGTATATGTGTTTGGAATCAGTTATTAGTTCATTGTAATAAGTTGTATGTTAATGGCGTCAATAAACCTTCATATACTGATTTAACCAAGCAATTTATAACTCAAGTTAAAAAACAATTAATTTGGTTAAAAGATGTAGCATCTACTCCATTACAAAATTCTCTTAAAGATTTAGATCGTAGGGGCGTTTTGCTCCGCAACATATAAAGCGGAGCTCTTCTTCAGCAAACGGCCATTTGCTTCGCATAACTACTGTTAACGCCCCTACAAGAACTTTAACTTTTAAAGCATTGGCTATATGCTCCACTGTGTCATACAGTAACTAGGGTTTGCTGAATAAAGTCTTTTTTTCAGAGGAGGAGCCAGAATTTCCGTTTGTCATGCTCCGTAAACAGAATTCAGAATCCAGGAGGAATGAGAGTCATAGAAGAGGTAGTCAGAATAATTTTCCCTTGGTTTTCTACCCCTCGAAATGCCCAAAATCCCAGATTTTTGAACTGGAATTGCCTAAAAGCTGGTACTTCCTTAGTACCAGCAAAGGCTGAAACCTTTGCCAGTAAATACTTTGATATTTAATCAGCAAACCCTAATTATAAAGTCAAACCCACCCTGTCTTTCCAGTACTATATGCTTTCAAGCTAACCTAGTAGGAAATCAACATCTGACAGGGATGGGATTATGGAAGAATTAGAACACCTGGTGAATAATATTCGTACTGTTTCAGATACTAAAAAAGCTTTTTATAATTCTCACACCCGTCCAATTAACTCCATATACAATCGAGTTGTTGAAGAGTTGCTAGTGGAAATGCACCTGATTTCCGTTAATACTAATTATAGCTATAATCCATTTTATGCTTTGGGTATAGTTACAGCTTTTGACCGTTTTATGGCGGGATATTCTCCTGAACAGGACAAAATTTCTATTTTTAATGCTCTGATTCAAGCACAAGGAGAGGAACCAGATAAATATCGTGCGGATGCTAAAGGATTAGAAGATTTAGCTAGGCAAATTTCTGGAAAGGATATGCTCTCTTGGATTTGCTTATCAGCAGATAGAGATGATGCTCAACATTTGCAGGATAATTTAAGGGCTATTTCTGATGGTTATAAATTTAAGTATAATCGCTTATTTGCTATAGGTTTATTCACATTACTAGAAATAGCAGATACAGATTTAGCTAAGGAGCAACAGCAACGTACAGATGCTATGAAAGAAATTTCTCAGGCTTTAAACTTGCCAGAAGAAAAATTATTAAAAGATATAGATATGTATCGTAGCAATTTAGAGAGAATAACTCTAGCTCGTAGTGCTATGGAAGATACTCTGATGGCAGCTAGGAAAAAACGAGAGAAACGTAGCTTAGAAAAGGGGAATATACCTAATTCTGCGAGTAAGACTTCAAACAATAGTAATTAGGGTTTGCTGAAAAAGTCTTATGGGTGAGGGTAGGAGACAGGAGACAACCCACCCATAACCCCTCCCAGGAGGGGAAGACAGAAGAAATGGGAATTTGGAGGCTGAAATTAAGGAACTTTCCAAATATTAATCTTCCGGTCCCAACCACCGCTAACTATTGTTTGACCATCAGGACTAATTGCCACTGTACTAATATAACTGGTGTGTCCGTTTAAACTACCTTT
>NZ_JAAHHG010000503.1 GCF_010692555.1 Okeania sp. SIO3B5
TCTCAGAGAATCTAGATCGTTTTTGAGGGCTTGATTTAAGTGACGTAGTTCCGGTATTACTGTTGGTCCAGCACTAACTAAAGATTGTTGAATTCCATCAAGTATACTTGGTTCATTTTCTTGCCCTAACAAATCTACTAACAATGGTATAGCACGAGGATCTTTCGTAGAACCCAAAGCTAAAACCGCCACTCGTCGTTGTTGAGGTTTAGCCGAAGTCAGAGACAACTTATTCACAAGAGCCAGAAACATATCATTATCTTGTTGTTTAAACTCCCGCCAATTTGCTTGATTTTGAACATAAACGTGAGTGCCAAAAATTGTCCCCAAAATCGAGACCATACCTAAAGCAGTTATCATCAGTAAAGTCATACCTGGATTTTTTCGCATCCAAGGCCAAAGATGAAAACCTTCTGATTTTTTGTGAGTAGTAACAATTGCTGCTGAGGAAGCTTGTGTCTGAAAATCGATAAAATTAAAAGGATTAGAATCTAATTGGCCAGAACGGGTATCTACAACAAAAGTGTTTCCTAATCGATCATGTCCCGTGCGACGTAGCTTATTGAAACGAACAAAATAAATATCACCCAGTAATGCTAATCCTGATAATCCTAAGAGAATAGCTAAAGAAGGAAATGCTCCAGTTAGATACCAAACCAAGTAGGCAATCCCTATAGGTAGTCCCCATTTCCCAAAGCCTTCACGGACTAAGGTTTTTCTCAAGCCTGGAGAAGTTCCTAAAGCTGTCACAACTCTGATTTCAAACCAACGCTTAGGCAATGTTTGACCTGTTCTAGCTAACAAAAATAACTGCCAACCTACAATTGTGACAGGAGCAAATAATGCTATCGACCAAAATAAATTAGCCAGAGGCGTTACTTT
Organism: Okeania sp. SIO3B5; assembly: GCF_010692555.1. Taxonomy (GTDB): domain Bacteria; phylum Cyanobacteriota; class Cyanobacteriia; order Cyanobacteriales; family Microcoleaceae; genus Okeania. The sequence continues at coordinate 883 of NZ_JAAHHG010000503.1, forward strand.
CTGATAACGGTTTCGTAAAGGAATTCCTAAAGTATTGGCAATTACTTCTGTGGTTGTTGCTACTACTGGGTTAAGAGGAACAGATTTGGTGCCTATATTACCCAAGTGACCAAGACAAACTGGAACTATTCCACTAAGCACAACCAGGGATACTTCTGTAGTCCAAGCACCACATCTACGGACCCAGATAGGTAATTGCTTGGATTTTGGCTGCCACGATGCCTCTGGGTTATTACTATTATTGATATCTGAGATATCTGAACCAAAAGTTGGGCTTGTCATATTGATGTGCTTACCTTAGAATTTGACAGTTGAAAGCCATCAGGCTTCAGCCGATGGATGGAAACAAGTTGAAGATTTTAGATCTCCTGTATCCCAAAATATGAGATGAGAATTGGGGTAATTAGTTGATCGTATTGCTCTCAGAGCCAGGAGTCAGGAGAAAGGAAGGATGAGAGTGGGAATTATCTGGAGATATTCTGGCATTTTATATCTGCATTGAATGGAAATAGAAAGTGTGATAACTGTATAACCAGATTTCAGATGACACTTTCTTTAATGCTTTAACACTTTCTTTAACACTAGGTGCATTACTAGAATTAATCTAATTGAGCAAATTTTACTTCGATTAAGATTACTACTAAGCCTAGTACTCATCTTGAAATTATATATTTTTTAATGTGTTAATTTATCTATATTTTTGATTTATTTTTTATTAAAAAACAATAACTATAATCATAATCTATTTCTGTTTTTTGCTTTCATTTTCACCTGTTTCAGCATAATTAGGTAAGAATAAAAATTTATATCCTATATAGATCGTTCCTCCAAATACAGCTATTGTAATTAACAAAGAAACCAAACTAATAATAGCCTCTAATATCTTGATTATGAATAGAGGAATAACGATTAAACTTATAATTTTTGCCCATTGAGGAAGTTCTTGAAACCACTTTAAAATTTGGGAATAAAAACCTTGAAGTGATTGGAAAATATTAGATAGAGAGTTCCGTAAACTTGATACATATGCCTCGTCTACTTCAGAATTTTTTTGGAAGTTATTATTGTTGTAATGATTCATCGGAAAAAAGTTTTACTTTCACTCATCAAATTATAGATAATATTTGCTAAGAAATAATTATAAATTCTCAACAAAGTCGAGAGCGTTATCTAAAATCTAAAATATAGAGATGATTGACCAAGTCTTGCTTTTGCCGTATTACTTTTTTTAGTATTAAAAATTGACCGACAGAATATAAAGTTAGGATAAAATTCTCTGCAAACTTATCCAACTTACTTAAAGATTCTGTAAAGAAGCAACCGAAAAGTTGCCATCGTTAATCAACTTATGCCAGAATAAAACAAATTGGATAAGGGTATAGTAAAAAAAATTACCCTCTCATATTTGAAAAGCAACTTGTTGTAGCGCTTTCTCAAGCTTTGAGGCTTAAGCAAAACAAGTAAATGTTACTAAAGTTACATTCTAATAGGTGGTGTTCATCAAAATCTAGGAGGCCCAAAGAATTTTAAATGTCCGCATTGCGGTCATTCAATGCCGAGAGATGGGATTGTTTAGTACAAAAAGGCGGTGGGTCTCATCGTCTCTGTCTGCGGAGGGTTAAGTGATTACACTCCCTATGAAACAGAAAGCCCTATCCGTGAGGTTGGGAAGCCTACATCATAATCTTTGATTTGATGTAGGAGAACGTCACTACTTCTCCTATTCTAATGAGTGAGACAGTGAAATATTCTACCTTAATAGACCTACTTCAAACTTTATCAGCAGAACAACCAGAAAAGTTAGCATACACTTTTTTGGTTGACGGTAAAAAAGAAGGGGAAAACTTTACTTATGCTTCACTAGAGCATCGAGTACGAGCTATTGCAGCATTTTTACAGAAAAATGAAGTCAAAGGAGAGCGAGGCTTACTACTCTACCCACAAGGACTAGAAGCAATAGCAGCGTTCTGCGCTTGTCTATACTCTGGAGTCATCGCAATTCCAGTACCTCCTCCAGAAGCAGGTCGTCTCAAACGAACCTTGCCTAGACTCAGAGCAATAGTTCAAGATGCCCAAGCTTCCATAGTTCTGACAACAGCCACAATTATTTCCCTTGTAGAAGAAGTGGCTGATGAATTTCCTGAGTTCGAGACGATGCGATGGATAGATACCGAGTCTGTTGATTTAGAAATAGCTCAGGAATGGAAAGATCCGGGTATTACTGGCGATACACTGGCATATTTGCAGTATACCTCTGGTTCTACTTCTACTCCAAAAGGGGTAATGCTGACCCACAAAAATTTGATTCACCACTTAGGCTATTTACAGAGAGCTTGTGGATACACGCCAGAAAGTAAAACTATTACCTGGATGCCTTTCTTTCACGATTATGGGTTAGTTGAAGGAATGATGGAGCCTCTATACAACGGAACTCCATGCTACATAATGTCCCCATTCTCATTTGTGAAGCAACCCCTGAGATGGCTGCAAGCTATGTCTAATTATAAAGCAACCCATTCTCAAGCACCTAACTTTGCTTATGACCTTTGTGTTCGACGAGTTAAGCCAAAACAACTATCTACTTTAGACCTGAGTAATTGGGAAGCAGCAGGTAATGCGGCGGAACCTATTAACCCAAAGGTTATGGAGAGTTTCTACGGAACTTTCTTAGCTTGTGGTTTTCGTTGGAGTGCTTTTGCTCCGTGTTATGGACTGGCAGAAGATACTTTGCTGGTTTCAGCTAAACCTAAACTCACAGAACCGATACTTTGCACTATAGATGCAACAGCTCTAGTAGAAAAAAATAAAATTGTAAAAGTTTCTCCCGATGCAACAGGGGTAAGAGCTTATCCATCTTGTGGTCGCTTGGTTTGTGAAACTCAGGTGGCTATTGTTAATCCAGAAACTTTGGCAAAATGTGCTACTGATGAGGTTGGGGAGATTTGGGTATCAGACCCCAGTGTCGCTCAAGGTTATTGGGAACGTCCGGAAGCTACTAAAGAAACATTCCAAGGTTACATCAAAGATAGTGGAGAAGGTCCATTCTTGCGGACTGGAGACCTGGGATTTATGAAAGATGGGGAGTTGTATATTACAGGTCGGATTAAAGATCTAATTATTATCCGAGGTACAAATCACTATCCCCAAGATATTGAGTGGACGGTACAACAGGTTCATCCGGCACTTCGTCCAGATTATGGTGCTGCTTTTTCAGTGGAAGTTAGGGGTGATGAACATTTAGTTATTGTTCAAGAGGTAGAACGTCGTACTCAAGATTTGGATACGGAGAAAGTTATCAATGATATCCGCCAAGCTGTTTCAGAAGACCATGAATTACAAGCTTATGCTGTAATTTTGGCTAAACCAGGAAATATTCTCAAGACTGCTAGTGGCAAGATTCAACGTCGTGCTTGTCGTTCTAATTTTATGGCCGGAACCCTGGACGTGATATCTGACTGGAGTGAAAATCCTCAACTAACCTCCAAGTATCGAAAGTTACAAGAAGAAGTTGAGTCATTAGCATCCCAAATGAAAAATAGCTAGTGCCGCTACGCGGAAGTCAAAAGTTAAAAGTCAAAAGTATTGGTTGTTCATTACATTAATTGATAATGGATAATTGATAACTACCTCTGATTAAAACCGTTACGGAATTGAATATAAGGAAATATCCTAGCACTTTTTTTCCCCTTAAAAGGGGAGGCTTTAAACCAGAATTATTTAATTATTAATTATTAATTATTAATTATTAATTATTCGGTAAGGCTTTTAGGATTTTGTAACTGGTGAGTTACAGCATATTTCGGGGAAATGAGGTACAGGGTAAATAGTGAAAATATTGTAGTGAGGCAATCTAGCCATCTTCGGATTGTACCTGATAAAAATGGGAAGTGCTGTATTTCCGCCATCCTGCACTAGAAATTTAACTGAAAAATTAGGAGATTTAGTATGGATAAACTCAAGCAATATTGGGTAGCTGAAGAGTTAGAGCGTGCTCTTGGCGATCCAGAAAATCCAGACAGTACAATGTCTTTCAAGAGAGTAATTGAAATTGATGAGAGTGAGGAATTTCCACATGAGGAAATTGAATGGCTCTATAATTGGAAGCTACAACATCACTATATTCCTGTTAATTGTGGGGGAGAGTTTACTTCTTTTGAAGAGTTTGTGGCCTTCGTTAGAGTTTTATGCAGGCGCGACCAAACAATAGGAATTGCTTTTACTACTATGTTTTGGTCTTTTATTACCTGGATGGCAGGTACAGAGGAACAAAAGCAGAAGTTAGCAACTTATATAAAAGATGAACACGGGACAATGTGCCTTGGTTACTCAGAGAAGGAACATGGTGCTGACCTCATTGGTGGAGATTTGACTGCAACAAAAGTTCCTGGAGGTTATCTACTGAATGGAGAAAAGTGGCCGATAAATCGTGCAACTATTTCTGGAGTATCTTATATATTAGCAAAGACTGACCAAAAAGATGGAGGAGCTAGGGGTCTGTCTTTGTTTATGGTAGAAAAAAATCGAATAAACCCAGATAATTACTATAATTTACCAAAAATTCTTACTCATGGAATTCGTGCTTCTGATATGAGTGGGATAGGTTTTAAGGATTGTTTTGTTCCCGAAGATATGTTGATTAAGGGAGAAGGAGCAGGTCTAGAAGTAGCTCTTAAAGGGTTTCAAATTACTCGAACTTTGTGTGCAGCTTTTTCTCATGGAGCAGCAGATACAGCTTTAAGAACTACACTAAAATTTGCGATTAATCGGGTCATTTACAATAAAACAGTTTTTGACATTCCTCAACCTAGAAAAATTCTGGTAGATGCTTTTTTAGACCTCTTAATTTGTGATTGTGAAACTATTGGAGCAGCAAGAGGATTTCATGTTATTCCCCAACAATTTAGTGTTTGGGCAGCAGTGGTGAAATATTTTGTTACTGTTCAGTTAGAAACAATGATTAATAATATTTCATCAGTGTTAGGTTCTCGGTTTTATATGCGGGAAGAACATGACTGGGGAATATTCCAAAAAGTGCTGAGAGATAATTCAATTATTAGTGTATTTGATGGAAGTACAACTGTTAATTTGCATTCTCTAATTTTACAGTTTCGTCAGTTAACTAAACAACGTTCTCGACGGAATTATGCTAAAATGGAAGCAATGAAATCTCGTCTAGAAATAATCTTTTCCTTGGAGAAACAACCGCCTACTTTTGAACCAGAAAAACTGGAAATTGTAGGACGGGGTGCTGATGATGCTTTACAAGGATTGGAAATTGCGTTAGAACAGTTAAAAGATTTAAAAACTGATAATTTAAACACTAAAGTTTTAGAGCAAATTACTACACTGACTGAGTGTGTTATTGAAGAAGTAAACGCTCATGACGAACAAATTGCTAATTCAGCGTTTGAGTTTGGTCACGACCAGTCACCAGAATTATTTGAAATAGCGAAAAATTACTGTGCTTTACACGCTGCTGCTGCGTGTGTGCATATGTGGATTTATAACCGCGAAATACTAGGTGAGTTTTTTGCAGGTGGTGAGTGGTTGGTACTGTGTTTAAATCGTTTATTGCAACCTTTTGGGCATTCACAAAAAGTAGAGCAATTATATTGGGAAAAAGTTACTCAAGAAATGCTCAAACTTTATGACGAAAATAAAGTATTTTCTATTGTTCCTTTTCAACTAGCACAAACTCAAAAACAGGAGAATAAAACCAATGCAAGTTCAGAACTCCAGCACGCTTAATACTGAAGCAAAAACAGAAGATTCCCCTTTAGAAATCTTACAAAAGTGGATTGCTGAAAAGTTAGCAGAACAATTATCTGTTGACAAAAGTACCATCGAATTTACCGAGTCTTTAACTCGTTATGGTTTAGACTCAATTGATGCCGTAACTCTTGTTGGCGAGTTGGAAGATGAATTAGAGTTAGAGTTACCTTCTACTTTATTTTGGGATTATCCAACTATTGAAAAATCTGCTGAATATTTAGTTTCTGAGTTTGATATTTCTGAGGCATTAGAAAATCTGGAAAGCTCTGAAGAAACAACAGAAGAAGCGGAAAAAACTGCTGAAAAATCTGGTAAAGGTTGGGGTAGTTTCTGGAAATAAGTGGTTTATAACAGGAGGAGGCAGGAGGCAGAAGGCAGAAGGCAGAAGGCAGAAGGCATCCCCCCTTACACCCCTTTGAAAGCTATGCTTTATAAACATCTTTCTTAACATAAAACTTGACAAAAATATCATTTGATGTTTGGAAGTCTGAAAGCTCCTAGTGTAGTTGCGATCGCAACGACAAAAAACAACTTTTAGGAGTACACAAGTTAGTCAATTTGTCAAATCAGTAAAACCAACAAAATGCTCGTAAGCTTTTGATAATAGGCATTATCCACTTTTGTAAAGAATT
>NZ_JAAHHG010000504.1 GCF_010692555.1 Okeania sp. SIO3B5
TAAATAAATAACTACGGAGGAGTCAGGAGTCAGGAGTCAGGAGTCAGGAGGAAAGAGGGAAGAAAGAAGAAGAACTGGAGTTGAAGGAGAAAGTTTTTTTATCACTAATTATCCGGACATGATATAACTATAGCATTTCCTAAGCTAGTGAGGTACAGTTCTTTCGATCCCCCCTAACCCCCCTTGAGAAGGGGGGAACTGGAAGTCCCCCTTGAGAAGGGGGATTTAGGGGGATCTATTGATGTACCTCACGCCCGTTGAAAACTGCTATATTCAATTAACTTAGGCTATTTCAACAGTCAAATCCGCACCATAGAAATTAATCTGCTCAACTACCAAAGACGCTTAGATAGAATCAGAGAAAAAGCCACATCAAAATCCCTCGAAAATCTCTTACCAGAAAACATTCCTACTCCAATTTACCAAATTTCCAAGCTAACAATAAATGGAGAAGATATTTCATCAATATTATCTCGTTTGATAACCACCCCCGGAGTCACAACCGACCTCAAATTTATGGAAAAATTCCATCAAGAAATAAGTGAAAAATATCTGCTGCAAATGCAAAAAGACTATGCCAGTCTTAGCGTTAATTTAAAACAATTAGAAAACCTAATAAACTCCATTCGTGGCATCACAGAAATAGAACAAGCAGAGAGCTATCGCAACTTTCAACAACTTGTCGCCATGATCAGTGTGGGATTAGGTGCATATGCCAGTGTTATCTCCATTTCTGGTCAATTTCCTTATGTCACCGATACCACTAGAGCCAGCAACCATCCAGTAGGCAAGTTTCTCTCTAAACATTCAGTACCCGAACCTTGGTTAGCACCAGGAATCTCAATTATATTCAGTTTGGGTGCCAGCATTATTGGTATAGTATTGACTGTAGCGATCGTCAAACTGCGGTATATAGCCAAAAGCTGGAAGCAAAATTCTCAATAGACAGTCTCCTTAATGAAATCAGAAGTCAGAACTCAGAAGTCACTGGTATTAAATCTATTCATTCTGGCTCCTGAATTCTGGATTCTGGATTCTGAATTCTAAGAAATACCCTAGCTATTTGTAGCAAACATTTATCAAAATGAAATCAGAAGTCAGAACTCAGAAGTCAGAAGTTATTTTTGTAATACCAATGTGAAAAAAGAATGTTACGAATAATAAGTGCAATAAAAATATTTTTCAGGAAATGTCTCTTTGACAAAAAAGAGAATTTACGAACTGAAAACTGGTATTAAATCTATTCATTCTGGCTCCTGAATTCTGGATTCTGAATTCTGGATTCTGGATTCTGGCTCCTGAATTCTGGATTCTGAATTCTGGATTCTGGATTCTGGCTCCTGAATTCTGGATTCTGGATTCTGAATTCTAAGAAATACCCTAGCTATTTGTAGCAAACATTTATCAAAATGAAATCAGAAGTCAGAACTCAGAAGTCAGAAGTTATTTTTGTAATACCAATGTGAAAAAAGAATGTTACGAATAATAAGTGCAATAAAAATATTTTTCAGGAAATGTCTCTTTGACAAAAAAGAGAATTTACGAACTGAAAACTGGTATTAAATCTATTCATTCTGGCTCCTGAATTCTGGATTCTGAATTCTGGATTCTGGATTCTGGCTCCTGAATTCTGGATTCTGGCTCCTGAATTCTGGATTCTCGATTCTGAATTCTAAGAAATACCCTAGCTATTTGTAGCAAACATTTATCAAATTGCTATAACCGGTATTTTGAGCAACTCTCCAAAAATTAAAGCGGCAGTTCTACGTTAGCAAATGGTCATTTGCTACACACAACTACGTTAACCCCCCTACAACTTTTAACTTCCGCGTAGCGACAGTAAGTTTCAGTAAGTAAATAAAAATAAATATTACACCAATAATAATATAGCATTTCTCAGTAAGCGTCAGGTACACTCTTGTCTTGCCTGTTGCCTAAAGTCTAGTGCAGGACAGCGGAAATAACTGACCAGTTACAAAATCCTGAAAGCCTTACAAATCAATATTTTTAGCTTTTGAATTTTAACTTTTAACTTTTGACTTCCCCGTAGAGGCACTAGAGTTTTGTACCTTACCAGTCTTGGAATTGCTATTAGGTGAGTTAAGAAAAATCATTGAGTCTATATTATTTTCCATAACTGTTTTATATTTAATTTTACCTACCTACTGAATAATTTGTACACGATCGCCCTTAGTTATTCAAATAATTTCCATTACTTCTTAACGCTGAAAGATGCTGTATTTCTATTCCTCTTCATTTTTATCTGTACGACTATCCCCTGGTTTAAACGGCTCTCTCTGAGCAATAAGCTCGGATTGAATGCTGCGTTCAGATTGTAATTTACCTAATTTTAGATTAGTTACATTACTGGTTATATCTGGAATAATACTGACTCCCACTAATGCAAAATTCACCAAAAGAATTGAAACGATGTGTTTGTTCATAACTTTAAAGATTGATAATAGTCTATACCCGCTTATTCTCAATCTCTAAATAAGAATCAGGATAATTTTAATTACATCAATGTAATCCCGCTGAATCATACATTCAACGCTAAAATATATTTTTTCTAGAATGAGTTTCACATCTTAGTCTAAAAGGGTGTTTGCAACGTATGTAGTTTTTTTTAATCTCCTCTGATGTGAGATCCGCTTTCTCAAAAATTTAATATTGTGTACCTTTAGAATACTTAACAATAAAGTAGGAAATAAGGAATAAAAGAATAAAGGAATAAGAGGAGAAAAGTGAGTGAGAAGAATTATTTGATTGACTAGAGGTAGATGAAGTGGAAAAGGCAGTAGGAAAGAATATAGTTATATCATGTCCGGTTGAATACTTACACTTTGGAGGAGGTAAGGCAGCGGGAGCTGGAGGCAGGAGGCAGAAGCGGTGCGACCCCGCGTCGGCGTCAGACCGCTTGCGGAATGCTGACCAAGAGAGGGAATGCGCACCAAGAGAGGAAAGAAAAGTTTAGAAGGGAAAAGGTTTTTTATCACTGATTATCCGGACATGATATTATTGCAATTCTGAGTATTTTGTTAGATAAGCTTCCATTATTTAGACTCTGAACTACTGTTTAAACGGTTGTAAATTAGTTAAATCTTTTAGGAGTTAGGAGTCAGGTAGGGGAGCCTTGGATTAGCGAAGTACAGGAGGAGAGAGGATCACAAAGATTTAGTATGACAATTCAAACAAACTTGATATCACAATTATAGACAATTTGTAGGGGTTAACAGCCGTTAACCTCTACCATAAGTTGTAGTTATGCGCAATATTATGTCTGCTCGGCTAAGAGAAAATTCTTATACCAAATTCAAGAAAGATTGTGACAGTAAAATATAGATACTTAACGGAATTGAAAAATCTTCACTGTTTATTTCTTATACCTAGCACCTAGCACCTAATACCTTGAATAGCCAATGTAGCAATATTTTTTGAAAATTGTATTACTTCTTTATTTCTTACTTTTGACTTTTGACTTAATATTTTGTGGTGCGGAATGTGGGATTTAATGGCCTTCTATCTAAAAAATATGAGAAATGGCCTCTGGCCTTAGACCGGAAATAAAAAAATGTATATTCAGACAAAAGCTTTAAATATATTGTCATCTGTCAAAATTGAAGAGCATTTTAGGTCCAAAAACCCCTGAATACTATCAAAATATTACAAAATATTAAGAGAATAATGAGAAAGTGAACAAAATGCCTCAAAATACTTGCTGAAGGTAGTTATGTCAGAAGGTATTTTGTCCCTCTTACTAGCTAACCAATTTTGAAGCAACCTTTTACCTTAACTCTGTTGGAATAAAGCATGAGTATAATCACCAAATCAATTGTTAATGCAGATGCTGAGGCTCGTTATCTGAGTCCTGGCGAATTAGAAAGAATCAAGACTTTTGTTACCTCTGGCGAGCGTCGCGTCCGGATTGCTCAAATTATGAGTGAATCTCGTGAGCGTATTATCAAGGAAGCTGGAAATCAGCTTTTCCAGAAGCGTCCTGATGTTGTTTCTCCTGGTGGTAATGCCTATGGTGAAGAAATGACTGCTACTTGCTTGCGTGATCTAGATTATTATTTGCGTTTGATCAGCTACGGTATTGTTGCTGGAGACGTTACTCCTATTGAAGAGATCGGACTTGTAGGCGTTACTGAAATGTATAAGTCTTTGGGCACTCCCATCGCAGCTGTTGCTGAAGGTGTTAGCTGCATGAAGAGTGTTGCTACTTCCCTTCTATCAGGTGATGATGCTGAAGAAGCTGGTGGTTACTTTGACTATGTTATTGGTGCTATGAGTTAAGGCTAAATATTTTTTAGAGGATTAGATGAAAATTGATGAGAAGGAAAGGTTTCAATAATTTGGAATTTCCTGAAATATCAAGTTGAAGTCTATTAATGAAATCTCTAAAGTTCTAGCCTTCGCCTATCCAATAATTTTGAAGATTCAGCAAATTTAAGGAAATCAATCAACAATGCAAGACGCAATTACCTCCGTTATCAATTCTTCTGACATTCAAGGTAAATACCTTGATGCTGGTGCTCTAGAGAAGCTCACTAACTACTTTGCCACAGGTGAACTACGAGTTCGCGCTGCAACTGCTATCAGTGCGAATGCTGCAATTATTGTTAAAGACGCTGTAGCTAAGTCTCTACTTTACTCTGATATTACTCGTCCTGGTGGTAATATGTACACCACTCGTCGTTATGCTGCTTGCATCCGCGACTTAGACTATTATCTACGTTATGCTACCTACGCTATGCTAGCTGGCGATCCTTCCATTTTGGATGAGCGCGTATTAAATGGTTTAAAAGAAACCTACAATTCTTTGGGTGTTCCCATCGGTGCTACTGTACAAGCTATTCAAGCTATGAAGGAAGTTACTGCTGGTTTAGTCGGTCCTGATGCTGGAAAGGAAATGGGTGTTTATTTCGACTACATTTGCTCTGGGTTAAGCTAATTTGGCAATCAGTAAAAAAGACAAAAGAAAGTAGATTTACCCTTTTGATTTGACTGATGTATTACTATAAGGCAAGGGAAGCCTAGAATGAGTGTTAGATTGCCAAAGGCTGATTATTGAATAAATAATTTGTTTTAGTAAACTAGCATTGATTCTATAGGTTCCCTGCCTTAGGATTTTTTAGGTTTAAGATTTTAGGCGATCGCATGGCATTAGAAATGCTAGTGTTAGATTTAAGTATCAGATCGTCAGAGGTTGGTATTGATAACTGATAACTGATAACTGATAACTGATAACTGAAATAGACCTAAGTGTTTTACAATAAAGATTTAAGAAAACCTGCACCAAGTATTAGGAGAAATTTGTATTATGAGAATGTTTCAGATTACTGCTTGTGTTCCAAGCCAAACTCGTATTCGTACTCAACGAGAATTACAAAATACCTACTTTACTAAGCTTGTTCCTTATGATAGCTGGTTCCAGGAACAACAAAGAATTATGAAAATGGGTGGTAAAATTGTTAATGTCAAGTTAGCTACTGGTAAGCAAGGAACAAATACTGGGTTACTGTGACATCCTCCCGACGCTCACCAATGGCGGGTAGAGCGCGGGCTTCCCTTCCTTGCGGTTGGTTTTTCCTGCTTCATCGGGGTTCCCAAGCAACCTTCCTCCACAGGCAGTATCACCGACTGTCCATCGGCTACAAGTACAAGACCTCGCTGCATGACTACTTGAGCAGCAGCAACATCTCGGTCAGTCACATATCCGCATTCCTCGCAATGATGCACTCGTTCACTGAGTTCTTTCTTTCCGGTATGCGCTCCACAGTGAGGACAGGTCTGACTTGTCCCATTGGGAGCAACCTTAGCGAAGTAGACTCCACGCTTCCAGCACACCCATTTGAGGATTTCCAGGAAACTACCCCAAGCAGCATCCAAGCAATGCTTTGCCAACATCCCACGACTGGTCATTTTGAGGTTCAAGTCCTCAGCAAAGATCATCCCAGCATTGTCGCAAAGTTTGTGAGCCGCATTGCTCCAACCAGTCCAGCATTTGTGCCTCTTGGTCAAGACTTGGATAGATTCGGTAGCTGTAGGTCAAGTTCAACATAGCTACATTCTAACAGATTTGCATCTCCTTTTAGAACCGATAGATAGTGTGTCGGTTTTCGGGGCATCGAACCCCTCAATCGACGCGGGGAGTCCATGTATCCCGACGCTGACCTTTCAGATACAGCGCGGGACTTATCGCTCCCCGAACCCCTCAAAAGTTAAATTACTGTTTTGAAAAATGGTAGTAACAGAGAGGTCTTTTGACCGAAAAATTGGGTCCCAAGCCTTGCCCTTCTAGGGCGACTTTTTAGTTGCTAAATGTTTCAATAAATATGTTACGATACTGTTAGTTAAAATATAGGATTATGAAAGCTAGATTTAAGTATCGTATATATCCAACACCGGGACAAAAGTATCGATTAGCAAAGCTATTTGGTTGTGTTCGTGTGGTTTGGAATGATAGCCTAGCTTGCTGTCTAGAAAAATACAAATCAGGAGATAAGAAACCCACTAACGAAAAACTGCAAAAACAGTTTATTACTCAAGCAAAAAACACTGAAGATAGAGAGTGGCTCAAAGAAGTTTCTAACATACCATTGCAGCAATCTTTGAATGATTTAAACCAAGCTTATCAAAACTTTTTTAAATCGACTAAAGGCCAGAGAAAAGGTAAACCTGTTAAACCTCCTAAATTCAAAACTAGGAAGTCAAAACAAACTGCTAGATTTACAAGAGGAGGTTTTAAAGTTGGTCAGCATAAAGTTTATTTAGCCAAAGTTGGAAAACTCAAGATAGTTTGGTCTAGAGAATTACCTGCTCTTCCATCATCAGTAACTATTATTAAAGACTCAGCTAATAGATATTTCTTAAGTTTTGTAGTAGAAACTTGTGCCAAAACCTTGCCTCGTACTGATAATTCAGTAGGGATAGACTTAGGCATTAAAACCTTTGCTACATTGAGCGATGGTACAAAGGTTGATAGTCCAAAACCATTGAAAAAGCGGATTAAAAAGTATCGAAAGTTAAGTAAATCATTATCCAAGAAAACCTTAAAGTCTAAACGATATGAAAAAGCTAGATTGAGAGTAGCTAAATTTCATGCCAAAGTAAAAGACATGAGGACAGATTTTCTGCATAAATTGTCCACTGAAATAATTCGTGAAAACCAAACAATTGTTTTAGAGGTATGACAATGTTTCTGGAATGGTCAAAAACCGTAAATTATCCAGAGCAATATCAGATTTAGGTTGG
>NZ_JAAHHG010000505.1 GCF_010692555.1 Okeania sp. SIO3B5
TAAAAAAAATTTCATCTTCACCTAAAGAGCAAATCTTTCTAAATTCTCTTTTCTCCTGACTCCTGAGTTCTGACTCCTGACTCCTAGATTAACTATCTAATTACACCGATGCTACCGGATTTGATATAACTTCTGACCACACTCTTTCTACCATTACTATCCACCACCACCATTACATCAAATTAAAACTCAAACGATAAGGAGTGCGATCGCTACCTTGAGGATAAACCCGGACATAGTAAGTATCTGGCTCTAATACCAAGCGTGAAAAAATAATGCTACAAAAAGGTAGACTTGCTCGAATATGCTTAAAAATAGCTATTTCAGTTCATTTTAGATAGTTATTTATATTGTTTTTCCATTTTTTTCAATATTTATCCCTTCTTCCTTCTTTCCTCTTCCTTCTTTCTTACTTCTGCCATTTGTAACAAACATTTATCACCCTTGGTATAATACCGTAATGATTGCTTCCTGAAAAGCGCTGTAATGTGGTATTTACGGAATGAGCAAATGTTTTTTGCCTATTTCTTATCCTAATCCTTAAATTTATTCAAAAAAAATCTTGGATATGAAAGGACTGTGATAATATCAAATCTTAACCTTTTTAGGCTAAAATTAAGCTCCTGAATAATTTTAGGAGCTTGTTTTTGACTGGTTATCAAATAAACTCAGTAGACTTACAGATAGCATTTACCAAGTAATAATTATGAATGATTCAATTCGCTTTCTGATGTGTGCCCCCGATCACTATGATGTAGACTATGTAATTAATCCTTGGATGGAAGGAAATATTCATAAATCCTCACGCGATCGCTCCGTTGAACAATGGTATAAACTCCACGACATTATTAAAGAAAACGCGGTTGTAGACCTAGTCACACCTCAAAAAGGATGGCCTGATATGGTATTCACTGCCAATGCAGGTTTGATTCTGGGAAATACTGTTGTTCTCAGCCGTTTTTACCACAAGGAACGTCAAGGAGAAGAACCCCATTTCAAAGAATGGTTCCTAGATCAGGGTTTTATCGTTCACGAACTCCCCAAAGACCTCCCCTTTGAAGGAGCAGGGGATGCCCTCCTAGATAGAGAAGGTCGTTATCTTTGGGCAGGGTATGGCTTTCGTTCAGAATTAGACTCCCACCCACTTCTGGCAAAATGGCTCGATATCGAAGTAATATCACTTAGACTTACAGACGAGCGCTTTTATCATCTTGATACCTGCTTCTGTCCTCTAACAGGAGGTTATTTACTTTACTATCCTCCGGCATTCGACTCTTACTCCAACCGCCTAATTGAAATGCGAGTGCCATCAGAAAAACGAATAACTGTCGCAGAAGCAGATGCAGTTAACTTTGCCTGCAATGCAGTTAATATCAACCAAACCATCATCATGAACAAGGTGAGTGAAAGCTTGAAATCACTCCTTACTGAAGTAGGTTTCAACGTCATTGAAACACCTCTAAGTGAATTCCTCAAAGCAGGTGGTGCAGCTAAATGCCTCACTCTGAGAGTTACAGAACCAATTATACCTGATCGCCATGCCGTTGTCCAAGTAGAAAGTCGTACCATTCGTATGGAAGGACATTTACTAGACTCTGGTTTGATCAACCAAGCTTTAGATTTAATAGTTGAAGGTGGGGGTAGTTTCAAAGTTCTCAACTTTAATCTCGGAGCACAACGTCAAAGCACTTCCCTCGCTGAAGTGAAAGTTTCTGCACCTTCCCATGAAGTCATGGAAGAAATAATGAGTCAACTCATTGATATTGGTGCAGTAGTGCCAACTGAGGATGTGGAGGATGCTAAGTTGGAGCCAGTGGAACAAGATGGTGTTGCCCCTGATGATTTTTATGTATCTACTATTTATCCTACTGAAGTTAGAGTCAAAGGTAAGTGGATACGAGTACAAAATCAAAGAATGGATGCAGCGATCGCCATTACTGAAACTGACGGTAAGATTCAAGCAAAATGTAAAGTGATACGGGATGTAAAAATTGGCGAAAAAGTGGTGGTAGATACGATCGGTCTTCGTTCTATCCGCAAAACAGAATCCCGTGAAAAACGAAATAAAGAAGAGTTCAGTTTTATGTCTGCTGGGGTTTCTAGCGAACGTAGGGTAGAATTGGTTGTTGAGCAAGTGGCTTGGGAATTACGGCAAGTTCGCGATCGCGGAGGCAAAGTAGTAGTTACAGCAGGCCCAGTTGTGATTCACACTGGTGGTAGCGAACATTTAGCACATTTGATTCGTCAAGGATATGTGCAAGCTTTGTTGGGTGGTAAT
Source organism: Okeania sp. SIO3B5 (assembly GCF_010692555.1). GTDB lineage: Bacteria > Cyanobacteriota > Cyanobacteriia > Cyanobacteriales > Microcoleaceae > Okeania. The sequence goes on from NZ_JAAHHG010000505.1 coordinate 2,279, forward strand.
GCTATAGCAGTTCACGATATTGAACAATCACTGATGGGAACTTCTCTTGGTGTGGATATGAAACAGGGAGTTGCTGTTCATGGTGGGCATCGACATCATCTGAAGACTATTAATACTATTCGGCGTTGTGGCAGCATTGCTCAAGCAGTTGAGACTGGGATTTTGACCAAGGGTGTGATGTATGAGTGTGTTCAGAATAATGTACCTTTCTGTTTAGCAGGTTCGATTCGTGATGACGGACCTTTACCTGATACTCAGATGGATTTGATTAAGGCACAGGAAGAATATACGGAGTTGTTGAAAGGTGCTGATATGGTTTTGATGTTGTCAACTATGTTGCATTCTATTGGGGTGGGGAATATGACACCTGCTGGAGTGAAGATGGTTTGTGTTGATATTAATCCGGCGGTGGTGACTAAATTGAGCGATCGCGGTTCTGTGGAATCAGTGGGAGTTGTGACTGATGTTGGTTTGTTCCTCAGTTTATTGGTTGCCCAGTTGGAGCAGTTGACAAGTCCTTATTCTGTGGCTAAAGTGTAAGTTTAGGAGTTAGGAAGTAGGGTAGGACTGTTTCATTCTAAAACTTGGCGTTGGCGGAGTCTAGCGGCAGCTATATCGCCTAACTTCATTTTTGTTACGAGGCACGGCAGTGGGAGCATCTTGCTCCCATGCTAATACCAGATTGATAAATGTTTGCTACAAATATCTAGGGTATTTCTTAGGAGTCAGGAGTCAGGAGTCAGGAGTCAGAATGGATGGCTTTAATACCATTTTTTAGGGCATAAATTATCTTTTTTGTCAAAGGGACATTTCATGTAAAGTCTTTTTATCGCTCTTACTATTTGTAACATTCTTTTTTAAAATTGGTATAATATCATTTCACTAAAGTTAAAAGTCAAAAGTCAAAACTTAAAAGTCAAAAGTGATATTTTAGGTACGGCATCAGGACTAATTCTCATAAGAAGAGAAAATTTATGGCCAATCACTAAAGTCAGCTTTTTTCTCAATTGGTCAAGTTTAAGTTATAGAAGCTAACGAGTGAAAATTTCTAATTGATTGAATTGATTAATACTAATAGCATTTCTCAAAAAAAATGTTATACTTATGCAAAACTTCAATGATTAAGTAATTAGGGCTTGCTGATTAAATCTAAAAGCATTGACTGATATTGGTTTTAGCATTTTTTGATCTAAAAAAGTGCCAGCTTTTCAGCTTTTTGAGCTGCATAAAGCTAGTATTTTAGGACGATTATGCCAGAAAAATCATTCTTACAATTCTTACTCCTACTTCCTCGCTCCCGAACCATTTCTCCTGTCTCCTGTCTTCCCCTCCTGGGAGGGGGAGGGGCGAGGGGTGGGTTTTCTCCTGTCTACTACCCCTACTAAAAGACTTTTTCAGCAAACCCTAATTAGTAGGATTTAATAACTTGAAAAGTGATTATTAGCAAGTAGCGTGTTAATTATTCTTATGTTTACCACTCCTCATCTCCCCACACTCCCCACACTCCCCTACTCCCCCCCCTCAAGAAAACATAGAAAAGTTTTTGAGATTTTGTATAATCTGGCCACTTTTAACCAAGCACAACAAAAATAATAACTCTTTTTATTAAGCACCCCAAACATAATTAATACTTCATCCAACCAGCTATAAAAACTCATATTCAACGTCTCTTCTCTTTTGAGCCAATTTAATGTTTAATAATGTATAGCATATTGCTAACTAATTTATTACAGCTTAATCTTAATCCCTGTTAAGCAATTCGCTGAACATCTAAGAACTCTGTAGTTCATTAAGTCTAAACTGCTATAAATTTTAGATAACTTGAAAATAAAAAATAGTAGTTAGCTAAAAAAATAGAAATGAATTACAGCAGTTTTCTAGTTGATAAGGTACAAAGTTTTATGCTTTTAGGGGACAGGGAACAGGGAACAGGGAATGAATAAAAATTATATATTTGTCTTAAACTGTACCTCACTATCCTGAAATTTGCTGTATGTATTGACAATAGAAGAGACGACTTTAATCTGAAGTTTTCTCATCTATGTAGAATACACTTTTGTGCAATTGTAAAATATGCTCATGTGAAGTCAATTTAGTCAGTTGATTTAAACTAGCATAAGTCTTTGATTATTTGCAAAATTAATTTTTATTATTACCTTAATTATGGCTATTTTATCCTTAATTTTTTGTGATTTAAACATTAAACTTTTGCAAAAAAAAAACAATTAATTAGTCAATTAATTTTCATGTTAGAAGCTTGTATATTTTTTACCATATTATGTGGATTTTTCGGCATCATATTTAAGAAAAATCTGGTGATGAAAATCATCTCAATGGATATTATGAGTACGGGAGTTATTGCCTATTATGTGCTAATAGCATCCCTAGATGGTTTATTTACACCAATTGAGGACGAAACCAAAAATGTTGCTTACTCCGACCCCGTTCCCCAGGCAGTTATCTTAACAGCAATTGTAATTGGCTTTTCAATTCAAGCTTTAATGTTGGTGGGTGTGATGAAGTTGGCAAAAAATAACCCCACTTTGGAAACTAGCGCAATTGAAGAAAATAACACACCATCATGACCAAAAAATCATGTTCCAAGCCTTCCCTTTTTCAGCTATCCCTTATAAGGAACTCCTAAAACCCTTTTCTGATAGGGAGATGGGGGGATGGAGAGATGGGGAGATGGGGAGATGGAGATATTTGTATATTTGCACAATTAAATGTATTTCTTATGAATATTCTCTAACGACAATGAATTAGCCCTGGGGAGATGGGGGAGAAAAGCCTCTAACTAAATAGGTTTACTCTCCTGAAGTCTGCATTGAATGGCAAATACATAACTTGCCTATTTTGTCAAGTTTTATGTGAAGAAAGATGTTTATAAAGCATAGCCTTTTCAGGGGATGAAAAGTAGTCGTTAGCGGAGCTTCCCGTAGGGTGGGATGGCGAGGAAACCTGGCCATATCCAATCGACTAAGAGAAAGTTAACTTCAGTATTTCGGTGCCTCTGGCTTTCCTAGGTCATGCTGCGCAAACAGCGGTCGGTACTGATAACGAAGTTCCTCCGATAGGAGGCTAACTGATAACGAAGTTCCTCCGATAGGAGGCTAACTGATAACGAAGTTCCTCCGATAGGAGGCTAACTGATAACTGAAATGACCAATATTACGATCGCCTGGATGGCATTACCATTTTTTCTTGGGTTTGTGATTTATTTACTACCCAAACTAGACCGCTTTCTCGCACTGGGAATAGCATTAGTTTCAGCTAACTATGCCTTGGCGATATTTTCAACCCAATCACTGTTAAATATACAGTTACTAGATAATTTTGGTGTAACTTTAACCATCGACCAACTAAGTGCCTTTTTTATCATCACTAATGCTATAGTTACAACTGCAGTTATTATTTACACTTGGAGTAGCGAAAAAACTGCTTTTTTCTATATGCAAGTAGTGATTCTGCATGGTAGCGTCAACTCTGCCTTTATATGTGCAGATTTTATTAGTTTGTATGTAGCATTAGAGGTAATCAGTATTGCTGCCTTTCTTCTCATTACCTATCCGCGTACAGATAGATCTATTTGGGTAGGATTACGCTATCTGTTTGTCAGTAATACGACAATGCTGTTTTATCTGGTAGGAGCAGTATTGGTATATAAGGCAAATAATTCCTTTAGTTTTACGGGTTTGAGTGGTTCGCCTCCCGAAGCGATCGCTCTGATATTTCTAGGATTATTAGTTAAAGGGGGTATATTTGTCTCAGGATTTTGGTTGCCTTTAACCCACTCCGAATCACAGAGTCAAGTATCAGCAATGTTGTCAGGAGTGGTAGTCAAATCTGGAGTGTTTCCCTTAGTGCGTTGTGCCCTACTATTAGAGGAGATAGATCCAATTGTGAGAATTTTCGGTGTGGCTACAGCTTTGTTAGGAGTAGGTTATGCCATTGTGGAAAAAGATACCAAGCGTACCCTAGCATTTAGCACCATTTCTCAATTGGGTTTTATCATGGCCGCGCCAGAAGTAGGAGGCTTTTATGCCTTGACTCACGGATTAGTGAAATCAGCACTTTTTCTCATATCAGGTATTTTGCCCAGTCGTAACTTTAAGGAGTTGCGAGACCAACCCCTCAATAACTCAATCTGGATAGCTTTAGCGATCGCTAGTTTTTCCATTTCTGGTTTTCCCCTATTGTCTGGTTTTGGAGCTAAGATATTGACCTCCAAGAATTTATTACCTTGGCAGGTTGTGGCAATGAATGTTGCTACAGTAGGAACAACAATTATATTTGCCAAATTTATCTTTCTCCCCCACAAAAAGAGCGAAGAAAAAGGGAAAGCAACATCTGGGTTTTGGTGGGCGATGGTAATTTTACTCGGTGGATTGATTGTAGCAAATGCTGTTTATTACCAAGCTTATACCTTAAGTAATATACTGAAACCTCTAGTAACTATTAGTATTGGTTGGTTGGCATATCTTTTTATTTTTAGGAAATTAATTCTTAAATTACCGCGTGCGGTCGAGAAATTCGATCATTTGATTGGGGTGATGAGTCTAATGTTGATTATAGTTTTCTGGATGGTGCAGATATGACCAATATTACTATCCTCTGGATGGCATTACCCTTTTTTACTGGTTTCGTTATCTATCTATTACCGAAACTAGACCGCTTTCTCGCACTGGGGATAGCATTGGTTTCGACTAACTATGCCTTGGCGATATTTGTAGGACCGTCTCCTTTGAACATACAGTTACTCGATAATTTTGGTGTAACTTTAATCATCGACCAACTCAGTGCCTTTTTTATCATCACTAATGCTATAGTGACACTCGCAGTTATTTTTTACTGTTGGAGTAGCGAAAAAACTGCTTTTTTCTATATGCAAATAGTGATTCTGCATGGTAGTGTTAATGCTACTTTTATCA
>NZ_JAAHHG010000506.1 GCF_010692555.1 Okeania sp. SIO3B5
GCCTCCACGTCCGTTTAGAGTTTCCGAGTGCCCCCCGGCAACTTTTAATACTGTAGCATATATTCAATTTACTTGCAAATAAAAAGTCGCCAGCTTATGGGCGAGGCTTTAAACCCAATTTTTCGGTAACGGGGATTTGAGCAACCCTCCAAAAACATTTCGCCTTAAAAGGAAGGGTTGCGCGACCCAATTATTTTGATAAGTAATTTTCCCTTTCCGTTTGTCATGCTGTGCAAACAGCTCCCGCTAACTTCTTCAATTACAATTTGTCAAATATTCTGTCCAAACATATCCTGTAACTGGCTTAATAATCTTTACCCAAAACAAGCCTTCGATACCATCGGCAGTTTCTAACTCTACTGTATCTCCATCATCAACTGTACCAATAATATTACCATTAGGTACTTCTCGGACATTAAGAACAAGACGTTCATTTGTAGAAGAACTTGGCATTGATACTTCACAACTACCAGCAGCAGCTAATAAAAATTTATCATTTTGTTCAGTTAAAATTTGATTTGATATTTGTGATTTATATGCAGCATGGGATGTATTAGTAGAGAAAATTTTTACACCCAAGAAAAAAAGGAAAATTAGAGAGATGATAGTTGAAAATTGTAGCTTAATATTCATTGTTAATCACAAGATAATACTTCAAGATTAGTAGATAAATAATAAAATAAATAAAAACTTAAGCCTAGAGAAATTTTGCTGATACCTAATCAATTTATTTTGTCTAATTGCTATGTTTATGGGAATATTACTCTGCCTCTAAAACCACTGCTGCTTCTCAAAATAAATACTGAACCTTCTTTCTCAACTTTCATACTAGCTCTTCCTCCATTGCTAATTTCTACGCTATAAGTTCCATCAGTAGGAAATTCTCTCATAGAGAACAGAGTTCTTATAGAACCATCCCATTCAATATCAAATTCTACACCAGTATTACTTTTAGTTATTTTAACGTCGCAAGGTCCTGAAGCCCTAATTCGACCATCAAAATCAACTAAGACACAAGCAGCACGCTTTTCTTCAGTTTGAGCCTGAGTTTTATTATTAAAACCAACCAGGCTAACTAAAATAATAGGCAGTGCCAGAATTATCATCAATTTATTCAGCAGAAATAATGGTTTATTCATTTTAAATTAATTAAATTTGACTGGATATTTTATATTATACTCTGTCTAATTTAAGTGAGATTCATCACTGAAAATAAAATTTGTAGTCTTGAACTGAACTTAGATTTCAGATATAGCATTTTGATTTGAGATGTAAACTCAATATCCATATTTAGCAAGTCTTTCAATGCCCTATAACTTTACGAATCATTTGAAAACACAAACACTAGATATTCAAGAATTTAGAATTAAGAATTAAGAATTTAGAATTACTTCTCCTTTAAAAGAAGAGGACTGACTCAAAGGAAAATTTTTCTTCTCTTGGTCGATTGGATATGGTTAGGAAACCCATCCATCCCATCCTAACGGACTGCTCCGCAAACGACCGCTTTTTATCCTCTTAAAAGAGGAGGCTTTCAACCATAATTTTTCGGTAAAAAATTATTACAGCAAAAATATATAATAATTTTCAAATAATCTCACTATAAATGGAAACCAAATTAATAAAAATTAATTACTAGATATGCCCGAAAAATAACATCATATAATCTTGATAAAAAACTAATTTATAGAAATATGGGAATTTCTACTCAAATTGTAATCCACCATTTATCAACCTTTGTTAAGAAGACTTATTATTCTAATTTTCTGTTCCTTAAAAACCAAATATTTCTATTTTATCCCTAATAAAAATTACTATATAGTTAATATTGAGCTCAATCACAAACTCACTCATAGAAAATTAAAACATAGAACATGATGAACTACCGCATTACTCTACTCCCTGGTGACGGCATTGGCCCTGAAATTATGACAGTGGCGGTAGATGTCCTAAAAGTCATTGGTAACCAATTTAATCTTAACTTTGAATTTCAAGAAGCTCCTATCGGTGGAGTTGCCATCGATGCTACGGGAGAACCCCTACCAAAAGAAACTCTCGAAAAATGTCGTAATAGTGATGCCGTACTCTTAGCAGCGATCGGCGGTTACAAGTGGGATAATTTACCACGCCATCAACGGCCAGAAACTGGATTATTAGGACTACGGGCTGGATTAGGATTATTTGCTAATTTACGGCCAGCAAAAATTTTGCCCCAATTAATAGATGCTTCTAGCCTCAAACGAGAAATTGTGGAAGGAGTGGATATTATGGTGGTACGAGAATTAACAGGTGGAGTATATTTTGGCACGCCCAAGGGTGTATTTGAGACAGAAACAGGAGAAAAACGGGGTGTTAATACGATGGCCTATACTGAGTCAGAAATTGACCGTATTGCTAAAGTGGGATTTGAGACAGCTCAAAAACGTGGCGGTAAGTTGTGTTCGGTAGATAAAGCGAATGTTTTGGAAGTGTCTCAGTTTTGGCGCGATCGCATTACTCAAATGTCCTCGGAATTTCCAGATGTGGAGTTATCCCATCTATATGTAGATAATGCTGCCATGCAGCTTGTTCGTTGGCCAAAACAATTTGATACTATTGTCACGGGAAATTTATTTGGCGATATTCTCTCTGATGCTGCTGCGATGTTGACAGGAAGTATTGGGATGTTACCTTCGGCGAGTCTCGGTGCTTCCGGGCCCGGAGTATTTGAACCAGTTCATGGTTCTGCTCCAGATATTGCGGGTCAGGATAAGGCGAACCCTCTGGCACAAGTACTGAGTGTGGCAATGATGTTACGTTATGCTCTAGAGCAACCTGCAGCAGCAGATAAAATTGAACAAGCGGTGTTGCAAGTATTAGATTTGGGTTATCGGACTGGGGATATTATGTCCGAAGGAATGAAACAGGTGGGATGTAAAGAAATGGCAGAAGTTTTGTTGAAAGTTTTGAGTTCGTCAGAGGTATAGGGAAAGTTTTTCCACTATTCATTTATCCCATCTAAATCTTTGATTTAGATGGGAAATAGTTTCTATAAACTTTGTTCACAAAACGCCCCTGACTATTCAACTACTCAAAAAAATTAGTAATGATTTTTTTAAATTGATCCCAAGCCTAAGTAAAACTACTTCCCATTGCCTATTCTGTTTACAAAAGTTTAGCATTGTTAATTAACCAACGATTAGAATTTCTATCCCAAATCAAATTCAAACGAAGAGTTTGCTCTACTTCTCTAGCAGAACTCGACATAAAGTATCGTAATCTAGTATCCACCGTAGAATTATACTCATCTTTTGATACTAAATCAGTTTCTAGTACCTCAACTTTTGCAACTTTAATCCACCAACCTGTATAAGATTCATATCCTTGAGGGTGGAGTTTGGCATTTTTTTGAAGATCAGGAGATAAAGAATTCCAGCCACTTTCATACTTGTAATCATTGATATTGCTGTAGTAGTCTCTGATACCTTGTTCTGGGGAAGTTTGAGGAATGGGAATTATACTCTCAACATTAGTCACAACCTCTGGGGAAGTTTGAGGAATAGGAGTTATACTCTCAACATTAATCACAATCTCTTCTCCATTACTTAATTTTACCTTTAATTTTCCTGTCTTCTGAATTTCTTTAACTTCTTTGTCACTAAGAATTTTAACCTCCTTTATTTTCTGACCATTTTCCTGAATAGCTTCAATCTCCAACTTTTTTCTTTCTACGTTTAGATAGGCAGCCTCAACTTGTTTAGCATTTATAGTAACTACTAAAACGGCTGAAACTGCATTTAAGGTAAGAGTGAATAGTTTCAATTGTGAAGGACTACAGCCACCAAGCATCAGCGATCCTATTAAAAAAAAAGCAGTAATAGATTTATTACGCATCATAACTTTAATTATTAGTTTCTAAATAAATGTTAATTTAGCTTTAAATTATAACAGAAATTACGATTCAATAACTAGATTTTTGGAAAAAAATTTGTGCTATAAAATTTATTGTTTTTCCTTCCGGAAAAAAAGTTTATTAAGGTGAAGTTAAAGAGTTGTTTAAAGACTCATAGTGGAACTTAGGTAAAAAGTGGTAGTATAAATAAATTGGTCTACAAAAAGTCTCATCTAAACTTTGAATTTCTAAAAAATATACAGCACTTCCTGTTACTATCAGGTACACCTATCGTGGGCAAGATGCTTGCAAACAATTTTATCATTCAAACTTGTAGATCATTTATCTGAAATATGCTGTAAAAAATTTACTACTTCACGACTTACGAAAAAGATGAAGTTATACACCATTTGTAGGAGTTAATGACCGTATATATAGTGATTGCGTAAGTCCTTAAATTGTTAAATATAGGAATATATGTGGAAAAAAATTGCTGAACATATCACTCAAGTAACGGCAGAAAATTTTGAAGTTACTAACCATTCTTCAGTTGGAGGAGGTTGCATCAACAGTGGTTATAAACTAACTAATGGCAGTCGCAACTATTTTGTCAAACTTAATCAAGCTTCGCAGATAGCAATGTTTGAAGCAGAAGCTTTGGGGTTAAAGCAAATGTCGGAAACTCAGACTATTTGTGTTCCGAAACCCTTATGCTCTGGAACAGAGGGAAATAATTCTTATATAGTCTTGGAATGGCTAGATTTAGGTGGTCGCGGTGAGGATAAATCTTGGGAAGAGATGGGACGTAATTTAGCAGCTTTACATCACTATCAGGGTAAAAGTGAATTTGGTTGGGACATCAATAATACTATCGGTTCCACACCCCAGATTAATACTTGGAATGCAGATTGGGCAGAATTTTGGGCAGAAAACCGTATTGGTTATCAGCTCAAATTAGCAAAACGTCGGGGTGGCACTTTTCGTCAGAGCGATCGCCTACTAAAAATTATCCCAGAATTATTGGCAGGTCATCAACCACAACCTTCTCTGGTTCACGGTGACTTGTGGGGAGGAAATGCTGGAGTAACTGTAGATGGGGAACCAGTAATTTTTGACCCGGCCACTTATTGGGGCGATCGCGAAGTTGATATTGCTATGACTGAATTATTTGGTAGTTTTCCCAGTGCTTTTTATCGTGGTTATAATCAAGCCTGGCCTTTAGATGATGGTTATCAACAACGTAAAACTCTTTATAACTTGTATCATATTCTGAATCATTTTAATTTATTCGGTGGTGGTTATGGTTCTCAGGCAGAACGTATTATTCAGCAATTAATAATTAATAATTAATAATTAATAATTAGGGTTTGCTGATTAAATTTCAAATAATTACCAGATAAAGGTTTTAGCCTTTTTAGGTATTGAAAAAGTATATGGTTTTCAGCTCTTCATGGTCAAAAAGTTAGCATTTTTAGCGCATAGTTGGGCAAAAAAATTCTCCCCTACTCCTCTACTTCCCTACTCCCCCGCTCCCCTACTCCTTAAAAAGACTTTTTCAGCAAGCCCTAATTAATTATTACTTCGATAGTGAAGACGGAATTGATTGACTCAAAGGAAAATTTTTTCTTGTTTCTTCTTTAAAAGAGAGGCTTTAAACCTTAATTATTCGGTAACAATTGTCAGAATGATTTTTCTGCCCAACTATGAGCCTAAAATACTAACTTTTTGAGTGTTTTAGACTGAAACAGGCGCACTGCAATTCGACTCCAAAAAGGCACTTGTCTTTATGTGTCAATGTTTTTAAATTAGATCGGTCACGCCCTATAATAAGTTTTCTACTTACCGAAATAATTAATAATTAATAATTAAATAATTCTGGTTTAAAGCCTCCCCTTTTAAGGGGAAAAAAGACAATATTCCTTATGTTCAATCCTCTCGGTTTTAACCAGAGGTAATTATCAATTATCCATTAATGAATAGACAGTAATTTTTGGGTATTATTGCTAACAAAAATACTGTAATTTACCGAAAAATTCTGGTATAAAGCCTCTCCATTCATGGAGAAAAAAGTGGTCGTTAGCGCAGCTTCCCGAAGGGTGGGATGGCGTTTTGCTCTGCAACATATAAAGCGGAGCGGCTCTGTCAAGAGCGGGTCTCCTCGCCATATCCAATCGACCAAGAGAAGAAAAAAAAATCCTTTGATCCAATCCTCTTATTTATAAGAAGAGGTAATTCTAAATTCTTAATTCTAAATTCTTAATTCTTGAAAAATGTCACTCACCGGATTTATTTTCTGTTTGTGGAGTTGGAATTAGCTCTTGAATTGGCTTTACCAATTCTGGTAATCCATCTGGATATAACTTAGGATAAATAATCAGCAAAATAATACCAATAATAGAAGAGATTAAGATGAAAATAATTTGCCCATTCTGCATCCAAGTCAAGAAATCTAAAAATCCAAATTTTTTAGTTTCCTCTCTTTTTGGCTGAGGGGATATTTTTGGTTGAGAAGAATTTGCTGTTACTTTTCTTTTTCGCTGAGGGGATATTTTTGGTTGAGAAGAATTTGCTGTTACTTTTCTTTTTCGCTGAGGAGATACTTTTGGTTGAGAAGAATTTGCTGTTACTTTTCTTTTTCGCTGAGGAGATACTTTTGGCTGAGGAGAATTTGCTGTTACTTTTCTTTTTCGCTGAGGAGATACTTTTGATTGAGGAGAATTTGCTGTTACTTTTGCTGCAATCTTACTTTTATAACCCAATACATTTCCCACAACATTTCCATTTTTATTTTCAATCTTCCTGCTTTGGTCATTGACAAATTTTTCAGCTATAGTTTGACTGCCAATAACATCATTATCATTAATATTTATTACTGAATCAGTATAATTATTTATTGTATAGTTTGTAGAATCTTTAGGCTGTACAAAATTCCTACTCCTATCTTTGTCTATTGCATCATCAATTAAACTTTGGATATTAACTTCATAATAGGGCGGATTACCGCATTCAATTGTCATTTTGCCATTATTAAGCCGTTCTTTTAATTTATCAAATTTGTAGAAGTGAGGATTCTGACTATTATTACAAGTTTTACAATTACAAGGAATTAATTTATTATATTTGAGTCGATTATTGTATGAACCATGAATTTTATCCAATTCGTGACTCACAATAGTGATTAAATCCCGTTTTTGTTGCCCATAAATCCTAATTTTTATTTCTCTCTTACCGTAATATTCAATTATTTCTGCTCTGGCTTTATTTTTCTTGAGAATAACTCCACTTTTCCAAACATATTTTTGCTCCTCAATATCCTTGTGCATCGCCACAATAA
>NZ_JAAHHG010000507.1 GCF_010692555.1 Okeania sp. SIO3B5
TATTAACTTCACCTACACAAGCAGCGTCTATGCAGTGTGCTTTGGGTAATTTCTGCTTTCTGCGGTTAAATTTTGTTTGTCCCCCGCTAGATGTGATTACGGTCAACCCAGTAGTCTTTAAGGTATTGAACAATTTCCACCGCGTAGAATTAACCGCTGCTGCATCTTTTAATGGTAATCTAGCTTGGGTTAGTATTCGCTTCAATAACTCTGGTTTTCCAGATAAAAAATCTTTGACATCTTGATTACTTTTAATCTGATTGCATTTAGTACAGGCAACAGTTAAGTTAGATACTCGGTCTGAACCTCCTTTTGACTTGGGGTGAATATGTTCTACTTCTAGTGGTGTATTAGTTTTGCCACTTGTGGAAGCACATTGACGACCCCATTTTTCTAACAAATATTCTCTCAATTCGTATCCTGCTAATTCCCCTTGCTGATATTGAAGACCTGTAATTTCAGGATTTTGTATCAACTGAGTATCAAAGCGAACCAATTCCATTGAAATTGATTCTACAGGAGAAAACTTAATTAATCGTTTGACCCAAGTCATAGTAGTTTCGACTCTGTGCACTAGAGAAGGTGCTAACCAACCAGTGGGCTTCTTTTTGTTCGGGTTACCTGGTTTACGGTATCTGAGGTTTTTGGTTCTCCTAGCTCGACGGTGTTGAGAACGCTTTTGAAGTTTTTCGGAAATTAATGAACCTCGGTGTTGAATTAAGAGCATCCAGATCACCTTGTTTTCTTCTAATAGAGCTATCCCTGTAAATCTTGAGCCTGGGTCAATCTTGAGAGTTAAAGTTGTTTTTGCAACTTTTTCAACAGCTTTTTTGAGAATCAAAGTAAACGGAAAGCGTCGCCATACAGCAGCTTTACCAGAATTTAACAATCTACGAGCAATAGAAGGTTTGCAAGGTTGTAATGGTTTTTTGTTTGTATCTATGACGAAAACATAATTAGTGTTAGACATTGTGGTGTCTAGTCCTTTTCAGTAAAGTGTTCCTCGATTATGTTGGCCAGGCTTGTTAATACCCTAAACACTATCGGTATCAAACCAACTTCCGATGGGCGCTATTAAACGCTGTCCTTAATTTAGAGTGACCAGTATATATGCTGGAGTTCACATATTGTGGTCGTGACCTGCCAACGTAGTCAGTTAAGACTTAATCTGCAACCTTTGAGAGACAATTCCTAAAAATGTCTAGGGTTGGCTAGGTTTTTCAAAGGTGATTAATTTGCTACCGATTCATCCGCCAAATTTGCATATTATGGCGTGAGACTTCTCGGCGATTTAGCTAATTTTTATTTATCACTGGCAGTGTGTCAATTAGTCAAGTATTTAACAATTTTTTTGATTAAGAATTAGATTTTTGTTCTTGGGCTAATAAATGAGACATGATTGCTTTAGCATCTTCTAAGGCCAAACGGGTCTGAGAGTGCTTATAAGAAATCCTCATTTGGTCACAAAGACGAAGTACCTCGTCTACATGGACATTAAAGTCTTCTGCTATTTCCTGGATTGATATATCTGCGAAACCCATAACATTTTTTCAATTTATAAATAATTAATTAAAAAAAAATTGTGAAGCACTCAAAATCTAATTCTGAGGCATGGTTTGAATTTTGTTGTCATTTGTAATGGAATTATGTTGTTCTGGCTGAAAAGGTAAATGGCAATATGGCCCTGCTTCTAATGATTCAGTAGAAGTAGGAGCAGCAGGATGAGTTTTATGAAGGCGAATTAACTGAGCCAGAGTTTTCTTTAACTGAGTACGAGGTACTATTATGTCTATGAAACCATGTGCCAATAAATATTCGGAGGTCTGAAAGTTTTCAGGTAGCTTTTCACGGACCGTTTGTTCTATAACTCGTCGTCCAGCAAAACCTATCGTTGCTTTTGGTTCAGCAATAATAATATCTCCAAGCATGGCAAAACTTGCTGTAACCCCACCTGTAGTCGGATGAGTTAAAACTGGAATATATAGCAGTTTCGCTTCTCGATGACGTTCTAAAGCACCGGAGATTTTGGCCATTTGCATCAGGCTCAACATTCCCTCTTGCATTCTGGCCCCACCAGAAGCACAAATAATTATTACAGGTAAGCGCTCTTTAGTAGCTTTTTCTATTAATCTAGTCAGTTTTTCTCCAACAACTGACCCCATACTTCCTCCCATAAATTGGAAGTCCATCACTCCCAAAGCTACGGGTTCAGCTTCGATGTTGCCGATACCTGTTTGTACAGCATCTAAAAGTCCTGTTTTTCTTTGATATTCTGCGAGGCGATCGCTGTATGCTTTGCGATCGCGGAATTTTAAAGGATCTGTCCCTTTAACTTTTTCGTTAATTGCCATCCATGTGTTACTATCTAGCAAATGCTCAATTCGCTCATTGCTGGATATTTTCATGTGGTGCTTGCATTCCAGGCAAACCATTTGATTAGCTTGGAGGTCTTTTGTATAAGTTAAAGCACCACAAGCTTCACATTTTATCCAAAGTCCATCAGCAATTTCTCGTTCAGGTCTCTGTTGAGAGTTCTGGACTGATTTTTGACGATTTGCAAACCAATCAAATAGAGACATTAAAATAATTTAGAATTAATTGTTAAGTGATTAAATTTTTGCTAAAGCGTTGTGTTTTTCAACTATTCAGGTAATTGAGTATAGAATATAGAGCTACGACTATCAGCTAATAGAAAATCAACTCAAAGCATTTTGATTCAAAACAATTCTGTGATAGTTGAAAAAGCTTGGCTGGAAATTCTGTTTAGAAAAGTTTTAGCCCTAAGTATCTATAAACTTTTAGATATCCTGAGTAATATGTTTCATTCAGAAAAATCAGGATGAGAATCCAGGGAAAAATAGATTGAAGTAAGTTGACAATATATCATCACCCCAGATAACAGTCAAACCAGCTCCTATTGCTAAACAAGGCCCGAATGGCATTGGTTGTTTTCGGTCTAGCCAACCTAGAGCGATCGCTCCTCCACCTACAAATGCTCCCATAGTACAGGCGAGAAAACAAGTTAATAGTAGATATTTCCAACCTAACCAAGCTCCTATCATGGCTGCTAGTTTGGCATCTCCTCCACCCATAACTGTTTGTCCGAAAGTTATGGAACCGAATATAGATATTAAGTCAAATAACCATAAACCAACGACTGCGCCGATAATACCAACCATTAAAGAATTGATTAGATTATTTTCTTGAATATTTGTCTCTAATGTGGTAATAACTTGAAAACTTAAACCCAAGACTAATCCAGATTGTGTGAGAGAATTAGGTAAAGTCATGGTATCTAAGTCAATCATAGACAGAGCCAGTAGCCAACTGAAAAAAGTCCAATAACCTAAAGTGGGAATTGTAGTTCCAAATTTCCAGAAAACGAGCAAAAATAAGAAACTTGTAACGACTTCTACTAAGGGATAGCGGATAGAAATTGGGCTGTGACAATGGCTACAACGCCCACCTAACCATAACCAAGCAAATATTGGGATATTTTCCCAGGGTTTTAATTTACTTTTACAACGGGGGCAATGAGAGGGGGGCAAAAGTATAGATAATTTAGAAGGTATGCGATAAATGACGACGTTGAGAAAGCTGCCAATGGATGCACCAAGGGCAAATACAATTAGAGTAAAAGGCAATATTATAAGTAAGTCCATATTCGATTAATAGATTTTTGATTCAATTAAGTCTACAGGGACGAAAAATTCACCTGGTAATAAAATTGGCTGGTGAGAGAATATTAGACTAGCTCTATAACTGACAGGACTAATAGCTACACCAAAGGGAAGTCTAAGTAGGTCAGGATGAGTTTCCAGATAAGTGCGATAGAGTAGTTTAGCCAATTTTTGCAGATACGGAGGAAGTAATAAAGCAATACTTGGATCTAAGTATTTTGCTGGTCTTTTTTGTGTAGCGTTTACCACGAGAAACCCTGATTTTCAAATTCAAAAGTCAAAAGTCAAAAGGAAGAATTACAGAAGTCAAAAGTCAAAAGTCAAAAGTCAAAAGTAAGAACTACAGAAATCAAAAGTCAAAAGTTAAAAGTTAAAAGTTAAAAGTAAGAAGTACAGGAGTCAGAATTTACTCATGTTTTCACTTGAAATTAACTACTATAAGAATTTTCACAACCAATTTAGGATTGCTATAGGACTATGTCTTTTGATATTTGACAATAAATTTTAGTCCAGTAAAGTGCGTAACAGACCATCCCATTTCTTTACTATTCCGTATTCCCTCCATACCTTTTTCATAGCACTTGGTCTCCACATCCCAGATAAAAAAATTATAGTTGTTAATCAAAAATGCACTGCGATTTTTACCTAGTTTTTTGAGGGTTGGATAAGTTTGCCGAATATAGCGGTATTAATCTTAACTTTGAAATTAAAATATACAACATACATCTCCAATAATCAAAAATAAAATTAATTATTGTACATAAATTATCAATTATTCCTCCTACTACCTACTCCCTCTTTTCTGGAGATTATATTATAAAATATAGTTGTCAATCAAAAATGCACTGCGATTTTTACCTAGTTTTTTGAGGGTTGGATAAGCTTGCCGAATATAGTGGTATTAATCCTAACTTTGAAATTAAAAGATACAATTGAAAATGAAAGCTATTGAAGAAAAGATTAGGACAGAGCGACAGCTTAAAACTCAGACAACGTAAGATTTTTCCTTCTTCCTTCTTCCTTCTTTCTTCTTCCTTTTGCCATAACATAAATACTACTAAAATTATTATGACAAATTTTTGTTTGCAAGCTCCTTTTCAACCTACTGGAGACCAACCTCAAGCGATCGCTCAATTAACTACTAATATTCAGACGGGGCATAATTTTCAAACATTACTAGGAGCTACTGGTACGGGTAAGACTTTTTCTATAGCTTCTGTCATTGAAAAAGTAGGTAGACCGACGTTAGTTTTGGCTCATAATAAAACATTGGCTGCTCAATTGTGTAATGAGTTGCGCGATTTTTTTCCTAATAATGCGGTTGAGTATTTTGTTAGTTATTACGATTATTATCAGCCGGAAGCTTATATTCCGGTAACAGATACATATATAGAAAAAACTGCTTCTATTAATGATGAAATTGATATGTTGCGTCACTCAGCAACTCGGTCACTTTTTGAACGTCGAGATGTAATTGTTGTGGCTTCTATTAGTTGTATTTATGGTTTGGGAATGCCTGCTGAATATTTAAAAGCTGCTATTTATTTGCAAGTGGGAGAAGAAGTTAATCAACGACAAATTTTGAGAGATTTGGCGACAGTTCAATACACCAGAAATGATTTAGATTTAGGTCGAGGAAAGTTTAGAGTAAAGGGCGATGTTTTGGAAATCGGACCTGCTTATGAGGATAGAATTATTCGGGTAGAATTTTTTGGGGATGAAATAGATGCTATTCGTTATATTGACCCTGTAACTGGAAAGATTCTCCAAAGTTTAGAGTCTTTAAATATATATCCGGCGCGTCACTTTGTTACTCCTGAAGAAAGATTGGAAGCAGCTTGTAATGATATAGAAGCAGAATTAGATGAGCGATTAGAGGAATTAGAAAAAGCAGGAAAGTTATTAGAAGCTCAACGTTTAGAACAGCGTTGTAGATATGATTTGGAAATGCTGCGGGAGGTGGGATATTGTAATGGAGTGGAAAATTATTCTCGGCATTTAGCAGGTAGAAAAGCAGGGGAACCACCGGAATGTTTGATTGATTATTTTCCGGAAGATTGGTTATTAGTTATTGATGAATCTCATGTGACAGTTCCACAAATTCGTGGAATGTATAATGGCGATCAAGCTAGGAAAAAAGTTTTAATTGAACATGGGTTTCGTTTGCCTAGTGCTGCAGATAATCGACCTTTAAAATCTGAGGAATTTTGGCAAAAGGTTAATCAATGTATTTTGGTTTCTGCTACTCCTGGAAATTGGGAAATAGAAAAATCTGAGGATAGAATTGTTGAGCAAATTATTCGTCCGACTGGTGTTGTTGACCCGGAAATTTTTGTTCGTCCAACTGAGGGTCAGGTTGATGATTTATTAGGAGAAATTAGGGAAAGGGTTAAGCTGGAAGAGAGGGTTTTAATTACGACTTTAACTAAGCGGATGGCTGAAGATTTGACTGAATATTTGCAGGAGCAAAATGTGAAGGTTCGTTATTTACATTCGGAGATCAATTCTATTCAGAGAATTGAGATTTTACAGGGGTTGAGAGAGGGAGAGTTTGATGTTTTAATTGGGGTGAATTTATTACGGGAAGGTTTGGATTTACCGGAGGTTTCTTTAGTAGCTATTTTAGATGCGGATAAAGAGGGATTTTTACGGGCGGAACGTTCTTTAATTCAGACTATTGGTAGGGCAGCGCGTCATGTCCGGGGTCAGGCTATTTTATATGCTGATAATTTGACGGATAGTATGATTAAAGCCATAGATGAAACTGAAAGAAGGCGAGGAATTCAGTTGGCATATAATAAGATGAATAATATTACGCCGAAGCCTATTGTTAAGAAACAAAGTAATGCAATTTTGGCATTTTTAGATGTGTCGCGCCGTTTAAATTCTCAACAGTTGGAAGAGGTTTATGAACAGGTGGATGAGTTGTCTTTGGAGGAGTTACCGGAGTGGATTAAAAAGTTAGAAACTCAGATGAAGGAAGCGGCGAAAAAATTAGAATTTGAAGAGGCGGCTAAGTTGCGGGATAGAATTAAATATTTACGGGATAAATTAGTTGGTCGTTAGGTGAAATAGATTTCTGTACTAGAAAAATTATGAATTAAGAAAAGAAGATTAGTAATATGGTAGTTATCAGGTTAGTCAGATATTTACAGCATATTCCAAGTATATGAAGTACACATATTAATAATTTTAATAATTGAATGTTTCCAGTGCGAGCATCTTGCTCGCGCGGGTGTACCTCACCAAGGTGGAATCCGCTTTAAGTCTTTTCTGAAAATAAAATTATTGTCTTAGTTATTGTTTAATGTTCAACTTTTAATGGAGAACTTTCATGTTAAAAATTTTGAGTGATATTTTAACTGATTATAAATTTTTACTGGGATTATTTAGGGCTTGCTGATTAAATCTAAAAGCATTGACATATAAAGACAAGTGCCTGTTTGGGGTAAACAAAAGTGCAAGCTTTTCAGCTCTTCATGCTCAAAAAGTTAGTATTTTAGGCGCATAGTTGGG
>NZ_JAAHHG010000508.1 GCF_010692555.1 Okeania sp. SIO3B5
TCCAGAATTCAGAAGAAAATAGTAGTGGTGATAATTGAGTATTTATACTTAATACTTTCCTGATAATTTGATTCTCGATCCAGGTCAATGAAGATAATTTATACCGTATAAATACTGAATCAAGATGTTTTTTTATACTACTTTTAATGTTACAAATTGACGTGCGGAATGTGGGCTAAAAGCATTGACATATAGAGCTAGAGCGCATTTTTTAGTAAAAAAAAGTCCAAGCTTAATGGTCGTAATGGTTCAAAAAATTAGCATTTTAGGCGCATAGTTGCGCAGAATAATCAAGGGATTATTCTTCCTCCTACCTCCTCTATAATTCCTATTTCTCCTGTCTTCTGTCTCCTGTCTCCTGTCTCCTACCCCGACTAAAAGACTTTTTCAGCAAACCCTACTTAAATCAATTTGGTATAAAACTCCATCAAATTTTTCCCTCTGCCTTCTGCCTTCTGCCTTCATTGATAGATGAAACTTTCTGATTATAGCTGTATCATAAAAGAAAATGTAAAGAAATGTAAAGAGAGAGTTAATGCAGGACAAAGTTGTTGTGATTGTAGGTGCTACTGGTGGTATAGGTTCCGTAGTGGCAGAGAAACTCGCAAATTCTGGTGCTAGCTTAGTCTTAGCTGCCAGAGATAGCAGTAGATTGAATAGTTTAGCCACTCAACTATCTACTACCGAGACTATTACTATACCAACAAATATTACCAACCCAGAGGAAGTAGAAACTCTGATGGAAAAAACGGCCAACCATTTTGGCAAAATTGATGTGTTAATCAATGCTGCAGGAGCAGGTATTCTCAAACAATGGAACAAAATTGAACCTGCTGACCTAGATATTATGCTTGACCTGAATTTGAAAGGTAGCTTTTATACTTGTCAAGCTGCTGCCAATGTAATGAAAGGACAAAAATCAGGCCATATCTGCAATGTTATTGGTATTCTCGGCAAACATTCAATGGCCATGGGGACTGTATATTGTGCTTCTAAGTTTGGTTTGGTAGGTTTAAGTAAATGTATGGCTGATGAGTTACGACGCTATGGCATAAAAGTGACTCTTTTCTATTTCGGAGGAGTGAATACACCTTTCTGGGATAATGTTAGTTTAAAGGTCGATCGCTCAAAAATGCTCAGTTCAGAAACTGCTGCTGATGCAATCATGTTTGCTCTCAATGCAGAACCCCAAGCTGTACCAATGGAAATTAATATTCAGCCAGACAGTCATTTATTTTTCTAAAGCAGAAGTTAGACATTTTTCCAACAAAAACACTATATATACCATAGTGCTATAGTTTTTATTTACTAATTTACTATATGTAGTGTCTTTGCTTAAGTCCTGTAAAGAAAAGAATTTAGGCTCATCATTCATTAATTGATAATGGATAATGGATAATTACCTCTGGTTAAAACCGTTCTTGATTGAAAATAAGGAAATATTATTTCTCCTTAAAAGGGGAGGCTTTAAACCAGAATTATTTAATTATTAATTATTAATTATTAATTATTAATTATTCGGTAATAAAGGTTGGTTATGGAATTCGATCACATTCACTTCTACGTTGAAAATGCAATAAAGTCACGAGATTGGTTTATTGAAAAATTAGGCTTTAAAGCGATCGCCTCTCAAACCACTCAAGATACTCATAAGGAAATTATCAACAGAGGTCGAGTATATTTTGCCCTATCCTCTCCCATCACATCAGAAAATTTTGTTGCTGATTTTCTCAGCATACATCCTCCCGGAGTAGGTGATGTTGCTTTTCGGGTTCGAGACCTTAACTCAGTTGTGGCCAAAGCAGCAGCAAATGGAGCAGAAGTTTTGCAACCTATTCAGCAAGACTCACAGGGTTTAAGATGGGCCAAAATTTCTGGATGGGGAGATATAAGTCATACTCTAGTTGAAAAAATTGATGATGCACAAATTTTACATCCTACTTCTCAACTCCCTACAGATATTGTAGCTATTGACCATGTAGTTTTAAATGTGGCTGAGGATAATTTACAATCTGCTCTCGACTGGTATCATCAAATTCTAGAATTCCAACCCCAGCAGAGCTTTGAAATTCAGACAGATAAATCTGCTTTACGCAGTCAAGTGATGGTTGATCCAGATGGTGGTGTGAAATTTCCTATTAATGAACCTGCATCTGCTAATTCTCAAGTTCAAGAATTTTTGGATGCTAATCATGGTGCGGGGATACAACATATTGCTTTACGGACAGAGAATATTTTGGAGGTGGTAGGAAATTTGCGATCGCGTGGTTTGGGTTTTTTGCGAGTTCCAGCAACATATTACTCTCAACTGCAAACAAAAGCGCTAGGTTATTTACCGGAAGTAGACTGGCAAAAAGTTCAAGATTATCAAATTTTGCTAGACTGGCAGGAAATGAGACAGGAAGCAATGTTACTGCAAATTTTCACCAAACCCATTTTTCCTCAACCAACTATATTTTTTGAGTTTATCGAACGCAGGGTTACTTGGGTGAATGGTAAACAAATGCAAGCTCAAGGTTTTGGTGAAGGAAATTTTCTAGCCTTATTTGAAGCTATAGAAAGAGAGCAAATGAAGCGAGGTAGTTTGGGCAAAAATTAAGAGTATTTGGACTAAAGTACCTTAGCTAATTAGGGTTTGCGTATGGAAAGTTTTTTTGATGGGGTAGGAGACAGGAGACAGGAGACAGGAGACAGGAGACAGGATAAATGGGAATGGAAGAACCAATATGCCATGACAACTATGTAGGTAAACGAGTCAAGCGTGGCTTATTTAGAAGTGGAACTGATATAGTCATTAATGCCGATGTTAATGGCAGTCTTCAGATATAAGATAAGAAATTCCCAGAAGCATTTACAGCCGAGGGAATAGTGAGCTGTGCCGAGAGCGCCTGTATTGGTTAATCCAATATCAAGATAAAAGCTCAGATCGATTTTCTACAGTTTTTTTCGTACGGTATAAGATCAAATCCGGTACTAAATGCCCTCACAATCAATAGCTTAAAACCCTGATTATTACCTTATTTGATCTATGTGCAATTAGGCGGATTTGATATAAAACCCTATCCAATTGTTCCTTCTGCCCTCTGCCCTATGCCCTCAGCATAGCTGCCTTTGTTTATTGACAGTGCTTTAATAAAAAGTTATATTAGATCAAATAACAAAATTCATCGTTCATCTTTCCCACAGTGTAAATTGGCTGATTAACCAAGAGCTTGAGGAAGACGGAAGTAGGGGTTAGAAATAAAAACTTACTTAAATCCTTATTTTCAACAAGGTTCTAGAAAAAGCTTCAATCTTGCACGGGTTATTTTGAGTAAGTTCAGCAAAATCATCTATCCCGAAGGAACGTACTACTATTATTTGAGGTAGTTGTAATGATTTCGACTTCATTGATGAGTCTCATCATTTGTTTCTTTGCCGTTTATATTTATGCCAATACTACTGAAGAGATTGTTAAGATTGTCACAGTAGGGATAGCATTACTTTGTCTATTTTTGAGTATTGTTTTTGCTCCTTGGACAATTGTTTTAACCTTGGTTATATCCTTAGTGTTTTTTCAATTTCCATTGTTAAAATATTAAGGAAGGATAATATATAGCATCCTAATTTCAATTTCATCAAATAACAAACTAAAAAATAAATCCACTTCTTCATTTGAGGTGGATTTTTTTGATTTCAGCCACCAACAACTTGAAAAGTCTTGTGTTTATTATATCATATCATGTCCGGTTGAATAATTAGACTTTGGTGTACAGAAGGCAGCGGGAGCTGGAGGCAGGAGGCAGAAGGTTTTCTCAAGAGTGTCACCTTAATCCTATACACAAACGATGTTACCGGACATGATATGATCAGGACTTACGCAAGGACGCTATATATAGCGTTACTAATTTAGGCGATCGCTTAAAAATTATAGCGATCGCCTCAAGACAAGTACCATTGTTAAAACAAGGTTAAAAAACACCTAGAAAATAAAAATAGCCTTGAATTTTATTGTGGGCTTCTTCAATTCTTTCCTCAGATAATCTGAGAGTAATTCATGCTTGATTTTATAGATAGTTTTTCCTAGTTTTACTGCCAATCTTTTTAAAAAATTCCAGACTAACATAGCACAGGCTATATGATTTTTCTGAATTTGACTGAGACGACCCAATCCAAAACTCTATACCTGTTAGTTGCTTAATTTCCCTGTGAAACTCTTCGATTTTCCATCTAGTTTGAGACTTCATATCTACAGCATAAATACGAAGATTGACCTAAGTCATTAGTTGCAATATATTCTGTCCTGTTGGTAGAAACAGTTGCCCGTATGGAGTTTGACTTTCTTATCTCTGGGAAATCCTTTAATTTTAATTATTTTACCTGATATTTTTTCTGATTCATTCCAACTTAATTCTCCAATATTTTTATATTTCTCTACACCTCCAGTATCATCTACGCTCTGGATTTATTTTTAAGGGGCAGTAATAAATTTTTCCTAAGTTGTCTACTAATCCCATTAATCTTTGTGTGGCATACCAACTATCCATTAATACTGTTTTAAATGGTAATTTCTTTTTGTTTAGCACATTTAATATCATTTCTTCAACATGATCTATCTTAGTTTTTTTGTCACTATCTGGGTCATAAATTCGATAATCTATTATCCGCGCATTGCTCGACTTTGGGATTAAAATATACAGGACTTACGCAATGACAACAAATATAGTGTTTCGCTCAGTTACGCTACCGCTAACACACCCTACTGGACTGACACGCCTTAAATGGTTCATTAGATTCAATTCAAAAGTCAAAAGTCATGCATTCAAAAGTAAGAATTTTCAAGTTAAAAGCTAATGCACAGTTTTAGATGTGTCAGTCTACTACTAGCGCGTCAAGCTTGAAATAGTGTTTTAGGAAAATCCTCCAAACCTTAGTCATAGCAAGAATTATACTCAAAAATTTAATACACCATTTTCAGCTTGACGCGCCACTACCCATAGCGTTAATGCGTAAGTCCTGACTTTATTAATACAATTGATTCAACCATTGATCGACATCAATGGCTAGCTTCTTACCTAATTGTAATAACTTGTTAATTTGAGGCAATTCCCAAGCTTCCCCTTCCTCTGCGCCATTAGTTTGTATTTCAGGATTATTTCGTCTTTGAATATAATCTAAACATAGAGGCACAACATGATTATCTAGAGATTGGAAATAAATCTCCTGAGCATTAGTTAAAGATAAACCTAGATTTAGTTGATCGCCTACTTCAATAATTCGTTCTAAGTTATAGATATCTTCCTCTACATTATGATGCTCGCGATCGTACAAAATATGCCGGAGCGAACTAACAATTAACCTTTCTAAAGCTTCCTTAACTTCGAGGTTGTGGAACCGACATTGCTGATCATTCACCTCAGTAGCAAGTGCTTCCAACTCGGCTAAATAACTAACACTCAATTTCCCATCACTGCTTTCCCTTTCTAGTCCTCTCGTACTCGTCAATAATCGATGATTCAATGCCACCTCAGTAGCTACCTGCAACTCCTGAGGCACAGGTAAATTATCTCGGCGGAAAGCCATCATTATGCTATAATTATCGCGATAAACTTGGCTATATAATTGATCCAAGCAATTTAGAGTTTCCTGACTCAGTAACCCCATGATCCGTTGACGTTCCTCTGCAAACAGGTCTCCTAAGCTAAATGAACGTTCTCCAAATAACTCAGTCATAGTCACGATCGCATTTGCCACACTGGCTTTTTGAAAAGCATCAAATAACTTTTGTTTCAGCTCAGTATAAACCCTGCGTCCGTTAAACGATCGGATACAGCAATGGAAATCCCATCCTCCTAAATGCAGTACTGCAAAAATAAAATCTTTACGTTCTAACGTAACTTCTGAAACTAATTGCAATTGGCCTACTGCTAGGCTGAGATTACCCATACGTCGCATTTGATAATCATGTTGTTTGGCGTTATAGCAGTAAATTCGTTGTTCGCGAGTATAAGTAGTAAACAAAGAATTAATGGCGTAGTGAGCTGCTACTTGCTCTAAGCTAATTTTAGCTGTACTAACTAATTGTCGATAAACTTCATCACCTGTTTTGAACAACTCTACATTACTGGGTGCCAAAGCAAGTCGCCCGATAAATTCTTTTTCTAGCTGTACTCCTGATACATCCTCTGCTAATTCTATTCCTCTCGCTGCATAACGTAAAATTTGAGTCCCTTCTGGTCGGGATATTTCATCAAAAAACCAGCCACAACTTGTGAACATTAATAAAGAATTTCTTTGCATTTCTAGTAAACGCAAAGCATCTACTTTTTCTATTTCTGTAAGTTCGTGGGTTTGATGTTTAGATAAGAAATCATTAATATTAGCAATAGAGCGGTCAAGAATTACTTTAATGTATTCATCTCGTGCTGCCCAAACATTGTTGAAGAAGTGACTACCAAAATCTTCGTAAATGCCAACAAATCGATCCCGTAGCCAATTTAGTGAATCTCGTAACGGTCTCCGCCATTTTTGATTCCATGTGCCTCCACCACCGCAACCACAATCATCTTGCCAACGGTCAACACCATGAGAACAACTCCAAGCTGTTACTGGTTTTAATACAACTTCCCAAGTAGGGGAACTAATGCTGAGATAATGAGCAAAGTTGGTAACTGTCCAGTCTCGCTGAGGAAATTCTCCTAAGAAGGCATAGGCAAGGCATTTTTCTGTACCCCCTTTGTGATGACCGAATGTTTCGCCGTCAGTGGCAACAGAAATTAATTGGGAAGGTCGGTGGTCTCCCCGCACAGCTTGGCCTAATCGTCCGGCAAAGTTATGGGAACTATTCAGGACATCGTTGAAGCCCATATCTCTTGATATTGGACCATCATAGAAGAAGATGTCAATGTATGGGGTTTCTGTGGAGTTATCGCTGTTATTTGGTAAGAAACAACGATAAGGACGGGTGGGATCAATTTGACTGCCACCTACTTCTACCCATTCGGGATCAGGGTTGTCTGTGCTGGGTAAAGGACGACAACGTTGTGCTTGGGAAGGTGCTAAAATGATAAAACGAATTCCTTCATCTACTAAGACTTCTAGGGTGGGATAGTCTATTGCTGTTTCTGCTAACCACATTCCTTCTGGATCGCGACCAAACCTGGAGCGGAAGTCTTCTTTACCCCATCGAATTTGAGTGTATTT
>NZ_JAAHHG010000509.1 GCF_010692555.1 Okeania sp. SIO3B5
TTTGCTGATTCAATATCAAAGCATTGACTGATATTGGTTTGAGCAATTTTAAGTCTGGAAAAAGTATGAGCTATATCGCTGTCTTTTCAGAGATTGATGTTTGATTGATCTATTGGACAATAGTTAGGGTTTGCTGATTCAATATCAAAGCATTGACTGATATTGGTTTGAGCAATTTTAAGTCTGGAAAAAGTATGAGCTATATCGCTGTCTTTTCAGAGATTGATGTTTGATTGATCTATTGGACAATAGTTAGAGTTTGCTAATTCAATTTCAAAGCATCGACTTATATTGGTTTGAGCAATTTTAAGTCTGGAAAAATTACCAGCTATATCGCTCTGTTTCCACAGATTGATGTTTGATTCATCTATTGGACAATAGTTATCGCGATCGAATAAGCAGATTCTATCATCCGTGTATCCGTGGCAAAATCCTTGTCTTGCCCTAACTTCTCCACTCTGAAAAAAACATTTTTCCTGCTTCGCGGGGGGAGAGGAAAAAGGGGAAAAGGAGAAAAGAGAAAAGGGTTAAAGAGTTCTCTCACCTGAACACACAAGACGAAAACCCACATTATTGTAGCGGTTGTCGTGCCTAACGACGTCAAAGCTGCGACACGCGGAACGGCAGCCACCAGGATCGTCGCTCCAGCAGCCGCCACGCAGCGGTGAAACATTATCATTTCCCCCAGTTTCCCAAGCACTTCCATCAGTAGGTGCTCCATTATAGTTACTGTGCCAAACATCCTGACACCATTCCCAGACATTACCGTGCATATCGTATAAACCAAAACCATTGGGAGGAAAAATTCCTACATCTGTTGTTTCTTCACGATATATTCCTTTCGGAGCATTTCCATAAGGATAATTACCATCATAGTTAACTAACTCAGACGTTATAGTTTTGCCAAAATAAAATGGTGTTGTTGTTCCTGCACGGGCGCGCATATTCCCACTGACTCTCACTAGGTAAACTATATTTTTTACCCGTTATTTCTGAGAGTTTCTGACAAAACTCTGTCGCCTCGTTCCAACTTACCCTTTCTACAGGGCGGTTTGCACCTTTAAACCCAGAAGGATTATTTGCACTTCTCCCTCCCCCAATCACTTGCCAAAAATTCTTTTTTCCCATAACTGCTTCCCACTGCGCTTGAGTAACTGGATACTTTCCCATGAAAAATTCTGGCACATCCACATAATGTTGCGGACTTTCATTCTCTCTTCTCCCTGCTTCTGTCTCTGGAGAGCCCATGAGAAATCTACCTCCAGGAATCTTTACCATTTCCAAGGTGACTCCATTACCGAGGTTTTCTGTTATTACTTCTGCTTGAGCTTCACGGCGACTAATTATTTCTCCTTTTCCGTCAACTGTGACAGTAGTAAATGTCTGAATAGGAATTTTGGGTTTGGTGGAGGGGTAGGAGTTTGTCCTGGTGGGCGACTAATTATTTTACCCCTGCTGTTGACTGCAACGGTAGTAAGTATCTGAGTGGGAGCTTGTGGTTTTAGTGGAGGAGTAGGAGCTGGTGTAGGTTTTGGTGTTGGTGGAGCGATAAAACCTAACGCTTCTAATACTTCCGTAGCATTTTCATAACGTTGTGGAAAATATTCATGTACCATCCTATCTAATATATTTGCCAGACGATCGCTCACTTCTGCTTCATTCCGCCAGATGACATTTTCTGTCTTTGGATCTGTCGGTAAATTTCCTGGGTTTTTACCAGTCAGTGCTTTTATTCCTACCATTCCCACTGCATAGATATCGCTACTAAGTTTTGGTTTACCATTACTTTGCTCACTTGGCATATAACCAGGTGTACCTACTGCTACAGTTAAAGTTGTTGTTTCTGGTTGTTGACTTGCAGTTAATACACTTATTTCTTTTACCGCCCCAAAATCTATCAACACTATTTTGCTATCTGACTTACGACGCATCAAATTTTGTGGCTTAATATCTCGGTGAATTATATTATTTTGATGAGCTACCGCTAATGCTTCTAATATTCCTTTGAGTAAAGCAATGGTGTCAGACTCACTTAATTTTTTCCCTGGCGTAAGTTCCCTACTAATATCGTGCCCTTCTATATATTCTTGTACTAAGTAAAATTCTGTTCCTTCCTGAAAATGGGCAAATAATTTTGGTATTTGCTCTGAGTCTCCGCCTAATTTGTATAAAGTCTCTGCTTCTCTCTCAAACAACTTTTGGGCAGTAGCCAAAACTCCTGGATCTGGATCTTTAGGTTTGAGATGTTTGACTACACATTTTGGGTTTCCTGGTAAGTCTAAATCTTGAGCTAAATAGGTATCCCCGAATCCTCCGCTTCCGAGAGTGTCAATAATTTCGTAACGTTGTTTCAGGATTGTTCCAGACTGCATAATTTCAGTTATCAGTTATCAGTTATCAGTTATCAGCTTTTTTAGTTATTAGTTACCACTTATGAGACTTCTTCTTATTCAGTTATCAACTATTCTTCAACAATTAGCAATTTTAAAGAATTAAACTCATTCATTATTTTAGTAGGCAAGTATGGTTTTTTGGCCTAATTTATTTGAGTATATATGAGCGCACCTTCTCCATTATGCTTATAGTACCATGTCAAATTTTTTTGTCAATCCCCTTTTTTCAGTTATCAGTTAACAGTTATCAATTATCAATTAACAATTAACAATTAAACTCATCCATTATTAATTATTCATTTGGATCTGGAACTTTAGGTTTGAGATGTTTGACTACACATTTCGGGTTTCCTGGTAAGTCTAAAATCTTGAGCTAAATAGGTATCCCCGAATCCTCCGCTTCCGAGAGTGTCAATAATTTTGTGACGTTGTCTCAGGATTGTTCCAGAATGCATAATTTCAGTTATCAGTTATCAGACTTCATCCCATAGTGCCTAGCAGGGAAATAGTTTTTTTCGGCCTAATTTATTTGAGTATATATGAGCGCACTTTCTCCATTATGCTTATAGTACCATGTCAAATTTTTTTGTCAATCCCCTTTTTTCAGTTATCAGTTAACAGTGGGAGCATCTTGCTCCCGTGCTGATAGCAGTTAACAGTGCTGAAGACTGAACCCTATCAGTTATCATCGGCATGAATTAATAGACATCTCCAGAAAAGAGGGAACAGGGAAGAATAATTGATAATTTATGGGTAAGAATTGATTTTATTTTTAATTTTTGGAGATGTCTAATAATTAAATAATTAAACTCATTCATTATTAATTATTCATTATTAATTATTCATTAGATTATAGTTTTCAATTGTTCAGCAGCCTTCTTTAAATTCTCTGTACCTGTACGTGTTTGACTAATTCCCAACGCTGTTTCCTTTGCTCCTTGATTAATACTATCCATCGCTTCTACCACTGGTTTAATAGCATTAGCTTGTTGTTGAATATTCAAAGAAATTTGTTGATTATTAATAACTACATTGTTCACTGAGTCAGTTATTCTAGCAAAAGCTTCAGTTGTTATTTCTGTTATTTCCATCCCCAACTCCACCGTTTTAGTTCCTTCTTCAGTTACCAAAACTGTTAAATGAATTGAGTCTTGAATTTCCTCCACTAAAATTCTAATTTTTTCAGCAGATTGTTTACTCTGTGCTGCCAATTTCTTAATTTCAGCAGCGACAATGGAAAAACCTTGACTATTCTCTCCCCCACGCACTGCTTCTACCCTCGCATTCAAAGCTAATATATTTGTTTGATTCGCTAGATCGCCTACCATATGAGAAATTTGCCCAATTTGATTAGTTTGTTCGCTTAATCTGAAAATTTGATTAGCGATCGCCTCGACTTTTACTTTTAAATTATTCATAGCATCAAATGTTTCTCTGACAGTATGATTTCCTTTTTCTGCAGCTTCTAAAGCTAACTGGGCAGTATTATTAGCTGCATTTGCTTGTTCGGTAGACTGACGAGAAGATGCATCTAACTCATCCATTGTTGTAGTGGTAATATTAACAGAATTAGCTTGTACAGAAGCGGTGCGTTCCTGTTGTTCGACTGTAGCAGCAATTTCATTAGCAGAAGTTGCAATCAAATTAGCCACAGCATTAATAGGTTGAATGGCAATTTTATTAATCACAAATATAATAACTAAACTCACTATCATAACTATTATCAAACTACTCCACAAAACAGTTATTGCTAACTGATAATCCTTTTTTGCTTGTTTTTTTCTTGCGTTCAGGAGTTCATCTTCTACAGCCATCATCTCATCAATTTTTTGCCGAATTTCATCCATTATCCGTTTACCTAGACCAGATAACACTAACTCTCTTAATTTTTTTTCTTCACCAGCTCTTTTTAATTTTATAGTTTCTTTTAACTCTAATATTTTTGATTCTATTAAATCTGCAACTTTAGCCAATCTTTTTATTTGCTCAGGATTATCAGATATTTGAGTTTTAAGTTCCTCCAAATTATCATCAATTGTTTTTTGAGCCAAATTATATGGTTCAAGGAAGTTTTCTTGGCCAGAGTAAATAAATCCCCGTTGTCCTGTTTCTGCATCAACTAAAGTTTTTTCTAATCCTTTTAATAAACCTTTAACTTGATAGGTATGAGCAACCCATCCCGCAGATTCTTCTAAAGTACGAATACTACTTTGGGAAAAAATATTAGTAATTCCAAATGTACCAATAATTATGAGTACTCCTACAGGTAAAACTTGTCTAATATTCATTTATCTATCCTGTCTTTGTTTCCTATTTTTGTTAATAATAGCCCAGTTAATGTTAATTATTATTTCTTTTTACCGAATTATTAATAATTAAATAATTTTGGTTTAAGGCATCCCCTTTTAAGGAAAAAAAAAAGAAATAATATCTCCTTATATTCAATTCCGTAACGGTTTTAACCAGAGGTAATTATCAATTATCCATTATCCATTATCCATTATCAATTAATGAATTCTCCTCTACTCCCCTGATCAACAAAATGTAGAAAAGTTTTTGATAAATGGTATAAGGGGATGAAAAAAATATTAGATTTAGTATTTTCAAGCCTCTGGCTTTCCTAGGTCATGCTGCGCAAACAGATAGAGGTACTGATAACTGATAACTGATAACTGAAATGACCAAGCCATGATTAGCAGTATACTCGAATATATTCAAAACCATTCTCAAGCAGCACAGAATTTAGGTAGGAATTATATATAAACACCATATATAATTATATTGTCAGATATATATAGAAATCAGGAATCAGGTGTGATAATTGGGTGAATCTCATATTTACAAAAATACTTTTTTCCTATTCCCTATTCCCTAAAAGCGATAAATTTTTTGCTTTCTTCAATACTGAGATGCACTCTGAGAATTTGATTGCTTCTTATAGCATTTCCCTGTTCCTTAAAAGTCTACAATATCTCACAACTTAAATAAGATTGCTATATATAGTGTTAGAAAACTAAAAAAGGTATAACTTCTGTAAGACTAAAAAGTTGTCTAGTCTATGGGAAAAATTTTAATAATTAAGAATTTAGAATTAAGAATTTAGAATTATACCATTTCTCAAAAGTAATGCTACCCTTGGAAGGTGGTAAAAATAACTGGAAAAATCACAGAGGTTAGTTAACAATAAAATTACGTCAATAAATAGTATTTAGAAATAGAAAATCCAAGTATAGCAAAGTTTTTGAGAATTGGTATTACCTCTTCTTATAAATAAGAGGATTGGATCAAAGGATTTTTTTTCTTCTCTTAGTCGATTAGACATCTCCAATAATAAAAAATCAAATCAATTATCCCAAATAAATTATCAATTCTTCCCCTCCCCTCCTGGGAGGGGCTAGGGGTAGCATCACTTCTATTAATGGAATTAACTATGAAATTAAAGGCACCTACTATCTCTCAAATCTGCTGCAAGAATTGGTTATTCAAAAGCAGTCAGGAAAAAAGATAGCTCAAATTAGTCTTGATAAAATAGAAGAACAGCCTGCCAATCGTGTATCTAGAATGATACGAGATTATTATTGGAAAGGTCTTACTCGTCGTATGGATAAATCTGGAATAGAAGCTTTGATTTCAGATACCAAAAATGAAACGCTTACTGCAGAAGTACTTCCTGTTTATGTTTCTTATTTAGATACATTCGCGCAAAATTATTATCAAGCTTTAGAGAAAGATCTAGCCATTAAAATGGTAGTGCTTCCTAAAGATATTTCTCCGGAATATGTAAAATCAATTAACGACAAACCAGGTATTCTTAGTCTAAAACTAGAAGAAGTTGATGGCGAAGTTACTGGAGTCCCATTTGTGGTTCCAGGTGGAAGATTTAACGAAATGTATGGTTGGGATTCCTATTTTGAAGCCGTTGGTTTATTATGTGATGGAAGAGTTGACTTAGCCAAAGCAATGGCAGATAATTTTCAATATCAAATAGAACACTACGGAAAAATATTAAATGCCAACAGAAGCTATTACCTCACAAGAACACAACCTCCATTCTACTCTAGTTTAATTGTTGAGGTTTTTGAAGTAACTAAAGATGTTAAATGGCTAAAAAGCCATCTTAAAACTGCCATAAAAGAATACCAAACCGTTTGGATGGTCCAAGGTAAACGACTTACAGAATCTGGTTTAAATAGGTATTTAGCAGAAGGCATAGGTATAACGCCAGAGTGTGAAGAGGGACATTATGATACTGTTTTGAAACCATTAGCCGAATCCAAAGGATTAAGTATTGCAGAGTATTCTGAAAAATACCAATCTAACGTTATTATAAACGAAGCATTAGACACTTACTTTGTGTATGATAGGAGTTTGAGAGAAAGTGGGCATGATACCTCTTGGCGTTTAGATGATGTTTGTGCAGATCTAAATGTCGTTGATCTTAATAGTTTACTTTATAAATACGAAACAGATTTTGCCAATATTATAAAGTCTATTTTTAATAATGACTTTGAAGGTTTTACTAGTGAATATTGGACGGAACTTGCAAATAAAAGATCTGAATTAATGCATGAACTCATGTGGAATTGAGAGCGTGGGCAATTCTTTGATTTTAATTTTAAAACGAACACACAGACATTTTTTGAAAGTGCATCTAATTACTTTCCCTTATGGGCTGGATTAGTTTCTCCAGAAGATGCTTCAAAAATGGTGTCGAATTTAATGTCGCAACTAAAAGAAAAAGGAGGAATT
>NZ_JAAHHG010000051.1 GCF_010692555.1 Okeania sp. SIO3B5
TGGTGCCTGGAGTTCTGACGTTGTCTCTTCCGATCTCCCCCACTCCCCCACTCCCCCACTCCCCCACTCCCAACAACTCTCATAAGTATTCAACCGGATTTCATATTACTTCTTCCCTCTATCAATATTGCATAACCTCTAGGAATATAGAAATATATTCCTATTGACGGGATAAATATCCTGATATTAGAGTAAACTTTTGACCAGGAAAAATGATTATACAATCAACAATAATCAGCATTGTGGATTGAATATCTTAGGGGTTAATTTGACATCTCCAGGGGTTGAAACACCCTGGATTCTGTGGTTAGTCCACCCCCATTTGGGATAAATCCACATTTGCTTAAAGCCTGTCAACAGACTCCTAAACTCCTCGGCATAGACGGAAATCTAGCTGTGAGTCTACTTTTTTTTGTTAGCTTTCACGAGTGGTTTTACTCGCACTGGTTGGAGCAATAAATCGCTGCTCTAGCTGCCTACTTGCTTTTCGGTGCCGAATGCTGCGCAAACAGCCGTCGTAGGAAGTTAATTCCCCGTCTCCTGTCCACCGGAATTTCACCGTACTAGCAGTCATGTCATGGCGACAAACCTTGTTCCTTATTCCGCTATTATACCAGACTTTTACTTCGGGTTAAAACCCGCGCGTCGTTATTCATCCAGCCGTTAAAACAGGCTGGCTAACTTCCTCCCGACGCTTTTTAGGTTTTATAGCAGTCAAAGCAAAGGTTAGGACAGATCGAGAGTTTAAAACTAAGACAACTTCATTAATTGATAATACTGTTCCTTCTTTCTTCTACTATAAGCTAATATATCTGAATAATTGTCCATTTTTATTTATCTGAAATCTAAAAGTGAATGGGTACTGCTTCTAAATACTGGGAACAGATTAAGATTAATAGTTCTGGGTCTCGTCAAATCCTGGAAATTACAGAGGCAAAACAATTTTTTACCTTAAAATTTCCAGAGTATGTAACAGATAGTGATATTTCGGACATTAATATTCAGCGTAAACTTTTAGCATGGGTGCAAGATAATTCAGATACTAATCTAGACAGAGATTCTTTATTAGCAGAACGTTGTCTTCTCTGTTTTATCTCTTGGCAAATTGACCGAGTTTGTCAACAATTAGCGGCTAATTTTGGTAAAAATTATGGCTTTACTAGCCAAAATTTATTTCCTTATGTTTTGACTGATGACGGCAGAATCTCTAGTCAAAAAAATAAAACTTCTTGTTGTTCTTTTGCCCAAGAAATTCTCCAAAGTTTTAACCCAAGCCAAAGCAATTTAGCTAGCTGGACAACTAGAAAAGTTAAACAGCATCCTGAGCTTAATAGTTTCTTGCTAGAATGTGGAGTCTATTTAATTAGTGATTGGGCAATTCTGAATGATACTCCTCCCAAACAACTAGAGAAAATTTTCTCAGTATTTTATAATTTTACTGCTTTTGAAACTCGGGAAAGTATAGATATTTTATCAAGTTATCATGCTATTTATCGGGCGCAACGTCGTCAAAAAAGTTTGTCAAGAGCAGGGAGAAAATGCTTACCACCAACTACAGAACAATTAGAACAAATTGCTCAATTAATTAAAACTAAAACTGGTACAAATATTTCTCCAAAGCAAATATTTACTAAGTTGCAAGACCTGGCTTCTCAAATACGAGAATATCGAATTTCCGTGAGAAGTGGTTCTCTACCGACCATACCATTAGATACTTCTAACCATAAATCTTTAGCGAATCAGATTTTTCCTGTTCAAGAAGAAGTTGATACTATGGATGAAGAGAATGAATTTTTGAGCAATTATAGAAAGCAATTTATTTTAAGTTTAGATGATGCTATAGCTAAAGTGACTGAGACTTGGATGGAATTATTAAAAAAAAGAAAAAAACCAAAATTGGAACAATTTATCCAAGCGTTACATCTATATTATTGTCAGGGAAAATCTATGACAGAAATTGCTCAAAATGTTGGTTTAAAAGCGCAATATCAAGTAACTCGCTTACTAAAATTAAAATCTTTTCGGGCTGATATTAGACAGGAATTATTAATTAGTTTGCGCGGTCGGATATTAGATATTGCTCAAGATTATGCAGACCCAAAACATCTAAAAACTATAGACCAAAAAATAGAAATTGCTCTAGATGAACAAATAAATAGAGTATTTCAAGAAGTAGAATCAGAAGGTTATAAGTCTCAATCTAGTCTTCAAGCAAATTTATTCGCTCAAAGAGTTTGTCAACATCTAGATCGATTGAGTGATTGTAATTTATCTTGAAGAAAGTAGAAGGCAGTGGGCAATAGGAAGTAGGCAGAATTGTTTATCAATTGCAAACTCCAAACAATTTTAAGCGCCCCCATTGACCTAAAAATTGAGTAGTTACGCCTCCTCTTTTAAGGAGATAAAAAAAAGGATATTCTGTCGTTCAATCGCAATGCTTTCCTGCGGAATGCTGCGCAAACAGCTAGTGCCGCTACGCGGAAGTTAAAAGTCAAAAGTCAAAAGTATTGATTGGTAAGGCTTTTAGGATTTTGTAACTGGTTAGTTATTTCTGCCATACTGCACTAGAGGTACTGATAACTGATAACTGATAACTGAAATGGCGGTGAGATATTCAACCCGTAAAAGAAAAGATAAAACTTAATTATTAAGGAAAACTTTAAAATGAAGAATGAACTAACTAATAAATTAGAATACTTGCTAGATTTTCAAGGCATTGCTACAGAATCTATTCATTTACCATTAGATAAAATTGAGCAAGCTATCAAAATTAGCAATCAAATCCCTAACGAATTGCGGCAATGGCAAACATATTTGAATGGGTTAGCTTTGTTCGGATTTGAACAATGGTTAGAAGAACGAGGCACAAATAATTTAACAGTTAATTTAGCTGATGCTTCTATTTTTAATCCAGCTATTTCTAACTCAATTCCAGCCGTTTGTCATCTTAATATTAATCAGTTTAAAGTTTGTCTAATTACTCAAGGTAGTTTTATAGATGAAGAAGTTAGTTTACCTAGAGCAGTAGTAGATTTACCAGAGTTTGCCCATCATTTATATATAGTGGTGGAAGTACAAGAAGAACTAGAAACAGTTGTGATTAATAGTTTTATTTCTTATGCAGATTTAATGCGCAATAAAACACAGCTTAATCTAATGCCAGATGAAGATTGGGATTATCAAATTCCCTGGAGTTGCTTTGATACAGAAATAGATAATTTATTACTTTATCTTAATTGTTTGGATGTAGCAGGAATTCCTTTGCCAGAGGTAGAAGCTAAGTCAAATAATTTAGCTGTAGATAAAGCTGAATTAACAAAATTATTACCTCAACTATCGGAACAAAGTTTATGGGAATTTTTTGACTGGGAACAGGGAAAAACTATCCTCACTAATTTGGAGTTATTAAATTGGATATATAATTGGCAATTGCAAGTAGAAATAGAGCAGGGGAATATGCCGAATAATTTAGTAGAAATTACAGAAAATTCAGAACAATCTTTAAGTAGTTTGAGTAAATATTTACCAGATTTACTTAGTCTTTTGACTGAACCTACAATTAATGTGGGGCGTTGGTTAAAGAATGAATTAGATGATTTTGCGAATGAATTGTCCTGGGTTTTATTACCAGAGTTATCGGTACTATCTCCCATGAGGGGAATATCTTCTCCTACAGAAGAAATTGCCGGAATTATCAGAGAGTTGCCCCAAAATGGTGTATATATTCCTCCTCATGCTAGGGTTGCTTATCACGATTTATTATTAGATGAAACTCCTTTAAGATTGTATGCTTTAACTTGGTCTTTAGTCTCAAATTCAATATTAGAATGGATGTTGCTATTAATATTAAGTACACCTACAGGGGAAGGTTTACCGGAAAAAATAAAATTACGAGTTAGTGATGCAACGGGAATTTTAGTTGAACAGAAATTAAGTTCTAATGAGGATGATTTTTATATATTTACTAATGTTGTAGGAAGTTGGAATGAGAAGTTTATTGCTACAGTTTATTTAACGCCAGAAAATCAGGAGACTTTTCCCCCTTTTGAATTTAATCCTTGAAGAAGTTCAAGAATTTAGAATTTAGAATTTAGAATTTAGAATTACTTCTTCTTATAAAGTTAAGAACATTGGATAAAAGGATTTTTTTCTTTTTTCTCCATGAATGGAGAGGCTTTATACCTGAATTTTTCGGTAAAATTGCTTATAACTTTTAACTTTTGACTTTTGACTTTTCTACAAACCCCAAACAATTTTAAGCACTGTTTAGACGGTGGGGTATTGAACCCGCTACAGAAAAGATAATTTTGATCGGTTTGGCATTATCCAATTTGGCAATAATAATGCTCAATTGACTTATAACTTTTAACTTATAATTTTTGACTTTTAACTTTTGACTTTTGACTTTTGACTTTTCTACAAACCCCAAACAATTTTAAGCGCCCCCATTGACCGAAAAATTGGGTAGTTACGTCTCCTCTTTTAAGAAGATAAAAAAAAGGATATTTCGTAGTTCAATCCCAATGCTTTACTACGGAATGCTGCGAAACAGCTAGAGGTACTGAAAACTGGGAACTGATAACTGATAACTGATAACTGATAACTGAAATGACTGTGGGGTATTGAACCCGCTACAGAAAAGATAATTTTGATCGGTTTGGCATTATCCAATTTGGCAATAATAATGCTCAATTGACTTATAACTTTTAACTTATAATTTTTAACTTATAATTTTTGACTTTTAACTTTTGACTTTTGACTTATAACTTTTGACTTTATTCTGCATAACCTGCCAAATTTGAGAAATAGATGTAGTTTACAACAGAAAAATTCTAGTATTCTTCTGGAGGAGCTACTTATGGTGTCCACTGCTATCCATTCCACAGAATTAAAACAACTATCTCAAGCAGGCGATCGCTTATTCGATCTGGGACAATTTGAAATTGCATTAAATACTTTTCAGGAAGCGTTAAAATTTGTTCCCACACTTGAGCAACAAATAAATATATTAAACCGCATTGGATTAGTTTATCGTCGTCTGGAAAAATATGATTTTGCTTTAAAATATCTCAATTTAGCCTTGCAACTTGCTCAAGAAATTGACGACCAAAATCAAGTTGTCATGATTTTGAATGATATTGGTGAAACTTATTGTTTGTCTATAGAATATACTCCTGCCTTAAGATACTATGCTCAAGCTTTAGAAACTGCCCAATATTTTTCTAATTTATTAGGCATTGGTATAGTTCTTAATAATTTAGGGGAAATATACAATTTATTAGGGTTATTTGAAAAAACTCTTAACTGTTGTCAAAAATCTCTAGAAATTTTCCAAAAATTTGAAAGAAAATCAGAATTAGATAAATTAGCTGGCCAAATTAATATTGCTACAGTTCTTTATAATATAGGAGAAGCTTACTTGTGGATGGGTCTATATAGTCAAGCAAAAGAAATTCTAGAACTTACTTTAGCTATTCGTCATAAAATTTGCAAAGTAACTTTGAATAGATTTAGTAAAACGCCAGATTCTTTAGATCGAGAGACTATCTACAATAATTACCCTAACAGTAAAAAATCATCTCAAACACACCAGCTACTTCAACAAGAAAAAACTTGCTTTAGTCAAAATATTATCTCCCAATATGAAGGGGACTTAGCTAATACTATGAATTTAATCGAGAAAGTTTATCGCCATATAGGTCAACTACGAAAAGCAGAGAAGTATCGTCAACAAAAACTTGAAATTTGGCAGAGTTATGGTGAAAAGTATGTAATCTACAATACCTATATTTTGCCCTTTTATTTAAGATTTCGTTGTCATTATGCGTGAAATTGAAGAAGGCAGAAAGTAGAAGGCAGAAGGCAGAAGGCAATATTGGTTCAAAGGGAGAAGGTTTTTTGATTGCGTGAGCGGAACGGAGTTCTATCGCGCTATTATCAGGACATGATATTATCACTCCAAACAATTTTAAGTACGCCCATTGACGGTGCAGGGTCTATTTATTGTCACGCTTAGAAAAAGGGAGTGGGGGAGTGGGGGAGTAGGGGAGTAGGGGAGTGGGGGAGTAGGGGAGTAGGGTTCAATTTATTGTGATTAGATAAAAATTGCTTTTAGTTTACGATCAAAGCTTTATTAATTGTCTTACTACAAAAGATTAGCTCTCTTGTCCTTGAAGTCTATATTAATATAAACACTGTCCTTAAGGAGAGAATCTTGTTACTGATATAGCAATGTGCGCTGGCATATTTACAAATTACAATAACTTTCCAATGGCTAAAAGTCTATATATTATCAGTTTTTTATTCCCCCAGATGAGCTGTTGCTTTCCGGAGCTGTTGCCTGCGCACAGCGCTATAGCTAATAGCTGAATGCTTACGATTGGTTGGCAATATTTTTAAGACAAATTTCATAAAATATAGCTTATAAGTGGTTGTTTTTTTCCAAAAAAATATAGTAGGATAACTACTTTATAATTAACCAGTGCATCGCTCAAAAAATGAACTTTAATCAGGAAGCAATATTATGACAGGGAGCAATACGATGAAATCTTATCCTAGCCATCAAAATGAATTAAAACATCTATCTCAAAAAGGCGATCGCTTTTATAGTATCGGTCAACTAGAAACTGCATTAAAAATATTTCAAGAAGCTTTAGAAATTGCTAGATTAATTAATGACAAAGAACAAAGGCTCGAACTTGTTTATCGGATTGGATTAGTTCACTATAAAATAGGAGAATATGCTAATGCTCTTAAATATATAGAACTAGCCTTAGAATTAGCAAAAAAAATAGATAATGAAGCAAAAGTTGCCACTTTATATAATAAAAAAGGAGAAATTCATCATCTTTTAAAAGAATATTCTACAGCTTTAAAGTGTTATTCACAAGCTCTAATAATATTCAGGGAAATAAAAGACGTAGTGGGTATGGGCAAAACAATTAATCACATTAGTACGATTTATAATTTAACTGAATTATCAGCTAAATCCCTAGAGTATTCTCGTAAATCTTTAAATATTTTCCAAAAGCTTGCTCAATCGGCAAAAAATGATAAATTGACAATCCAAATCAACGAATCAATCGCACTACATAACATGGGAGAAGCATATTTTCTCATAAGTAGACCTCGTCAAGCTAAAGCATTTTTAGAACTTGCTTTAGAGATTCGGCAAAGGCTATGGGAAGATTCTCTAGATCGGTTAGCACTAACAGTAAATAATCTTCCTAAAGTAGAAAAAAATCTTCATTCTCTCCATGTATATCCTCACAAAATGGCAACTTATGAACAGAAAGAAAAAGATGGATTTCGCAGAAGTATTTTTGCTGAATATGGTAAAAATTTAGTAAAAACTCTTGATTTGATCGAAAAAGTTTACCAAAATATAGGGCAAGACCAGCAAGCTAAGAATTATCATCAACAAGCGATAGAAATTCGTGAAAAAGTTAATAGCACTTCTTGGTTAATTAAAGCTTAAAAAACATTTTTATACTCTCTATTCCCCTGCTCCTCCACTCCCCAAAACATAAGTCAAAAGTCAAAAGTTAAGAAGTAAGAAATAAGAAGTAAGAAATAAGAAATAAGAAGAAAATTATAGTAGTCAATAGGAGTCAAGGATTAAGTCTCCTGCTGTAAATTTTGCTCCTCATTAACGAAGTCAGAACTCAGAAGTCAGAAGCGAGTGTGTAACTCTGAGGTCCCCTACTAAGTCAAAATTCAAAAGTCAAAATTCAAAAGTCAAAAGTAAGAAGTAAGAAGTAAGAAATAAGAAATAAGAAGAAAATTATAGTAGTCAATAGGAGTCAAGGATTAAGTCTCCTGCTGTAAATTTTGCTCCTCATTAACGAAGTCAGAACTCAGAAGTCAGAAGCGAGTGTGTAACTCTGAGGTCCCCTACTAAGTCAAAATTCAAAAGTCAAAATTCAAAAGTAAGAAGTAAGAAGTAAGAAATAAGAAATAAGAAATAAGAATAAAATTATAGTGGTCAATAGGAGTCAAGGATTAAGTCTCCTGCTGTAAATTTGGCGTTGCTGAGTGGTAATGATTTTTAGATTAAGTATCAACGTAAAACATAAGTTTTTCAATTTTATCTTTAGCTACTTATCATTACATTTCAGCAACACCTGATTTTCTTCTAAATTCTGTCTCCTGTCTCCTGTCTCCTGACTCCTTATTCCTTCTTCCTTAATTTAAACAACAAATTCTCCTTGAGCGACCATGATAACTTTACCACCAACTAATACCTCTATTCCTTCTACTTTTTTCTCTGCTTGTAACAATAATAAAGAAGGTCGATTAATTTCATATCCCTGTTCTACCCTAATATTAACTTTTGCCTCACCAAAATAATTATACTCGGCTAAATATCCTGCTAAACAACCATTAGCACTGCCCGTTGCCGGGTCTTCAGTAATTCCTAAATATGGTGCAAACATTCTTACACTTAAATTATTAATACTATTGTATGTTTCTGGGCAAAATATTAAAATCTCTGTCACTTTTGCTGTCTGAATAAACTGATAATATTTATCCAAATTTACTTTAGCCTTCTTCAATGCTTTGAGACTTTTCAAAGGCACAATAATAAAAGGCATTCCTGTCGAAACTTCCTGAATAGGAAACCTCATATCTATATCATCCACCTCTAAATTTAATACCTCTGCTAAAGATTCAATTTGATATTTTTCAGCAAAAGTAGGCACATTCTGACCCATCCATAAAACTTCATCTTTCCAACTCACATTAATTTGCCCTACACCCAGATTTAAAATCACTTTTTCCACCGAATTTTTAATGATTTCTCGTTGAATAATATAGGCAGTTCCTAATGTTGGGTGCCCCGCAAAAGGTAATTCTTTAGTAGGAGTAAATATCCGCACATCATAACCATCATTTCGTTGTGTTGAAGATAAAATAAAAGTAGTTTCTGAATAGTTCATCTCTCTGGCAATTTGCAACATTTCATTATCAGAAAGATTCTCAACTTCAGAACCTGTAAATACTGCCAGTTGATTACCAGCATATTTAGTTTCAGCAAATACATCTACAATGTAAAATTTCATAGTATTTTGTGACCTTTAGGTTTATATTCGATCTAATTTATCAGATTGTCAAAATTTGTAGCTATATAACACCTAGACCGCACAGATGAGTGGAATGTCTAAGTACCATTAGGTTAAAGTTTAGAAATCATTGCTCAATCATTAGAATTATCTTTAGATACTTTCAACAATGAATAATGAATAATGAATAATGAATAATGAATAATGAATAATTACCTCTTCTTTTCAAGGAGAGGATTGACTAATAATGAAAATTTTTCTTTATTATCCCCTTAAAAGGGGAGGCTTTAAACTACAATTTTTCGGTAAAAAAGATTGTAGAAGAACAACAGCAATAAAATTAAAATCATATTTACTTTAATACCAAATTCAAAAAAGGTAGTTACATCTTAATTTGTGATTTATTCCTAAAAGAAAAAATTATAAATTCCATAAATTCTAAAATTTCCACCTTTTTTCCTCTTTAATATTTATGTTTTTCTTTCTCTGTTCCCTGTTCCCTGTGTCCCCAGGCTTGGCAATATTTTATGAAATTGGTATAAGGGATTGAAAAAAACGAAGGTTTATGAAGAAATTTTTTCCTTTTCTCATATATTTATGAGTTGGGTTTTCGCTTTTTTGATATTTTCAAGCAGAGTTTTTCGCTCCTTAGGAAATTGCTCTTGAGTGCAAAAATCCAAAGCCGCATTAAAATAAGCGATCGCCTTCCTCAAATTCTCATCCCGCTCTCCCTGAACCCGTTTCAAATAAGTCAAACCTAGACAATTTTGAATAACCACCCAATTTCTAGGAGTTTCAGTCGGAGTCAGAATAGAAGCTACAATCTTGTGTCCAGTCAGAGCAATTTCCAAATTAGTCGCCCGCACCCCTCCATCAAATTTTCTAATTAAAGAACTAATAGCAGTAACTCTCTTAATAAATTCTTGCTTTTCTGCAGCTTCTACCTTGGGTAAAGTTTTATTAGACCAATTCTGTAAAACTTCAGGAAAGCGATCATTTAATTTATCCAAATTTTTCCTTAAAAAACTGTGTGCTACTTGTTGATCAGCTTTGCTGTCAAGAATTACCCCATCTAACTGAGACAGAAAGTCCTCCATTTCTTGAGCTGATGGAGGTGGAGTTGGTAATTTTTTAACGCTTTGAGTATTGTCTGGTTCCTTGGTTCCTAAATCCACATCTTTTATAGACACATTTTCTATTATTTGGGATTTCAGCTCCTCAAATTTTGTCTCATTCTCCTCTGTAAGCTGAGTAAAACGTTCTTCAAAATTTTGCAGTTTTTGATTAAGTAGATATGGTATGTCGTATAATTCCTTATTAAATTGTTTGACTGTTCCTAAATATTCATCAAGTTTTTCATTTTTTTCTAAATATTCATCAAGTTTTTCATTTTTTTCTAAATATTCATTACGAAGTTGTTCGACTTCTACTACAATTTTCTTTAATTCATTATGGGTTTTTGCTAAAGATTCAAATTCACTTTGAATATGCTCTAAATCTTTGAAAAGTTTATTGGCATCTTTAAAGCCAGTTATTAATTCTTCTAAATCTTTCTCTATCTTCTCGAATTGAGAGTTTGCCATAATTATTTACTCTTTAGTCCTCCATAATTTTTATTTCATTAATTCGCTTAAAACCATTTTTCAAGTTTATAATATTTTCTTCGAGTGAAGCATATTGTTCCGTCAAATCATCTAAGTTGTCAATTTTCTCCAAAATCCAGTCTCCCCAATTAATCTTACCTTGGTATTGTGGAAACTCACTTTGCGAATCAATTCCTCCTGAATCTTCAGAGTAATTATCTGTTTTATAATTTAGAGGTTCTAAGAGCATGATATCATATCCATTTTCCTCTATTAGTTTTAAAATTTCCTGTAGTTTATTTGTATGATAATTTTGCAGCTCTTTTATCCTAGACAAAGGATGCAAAGTGCGATCGAGAGCTATCAACTCCTTTGTAACTGGAACTATAGTATCTCTGTTCATTTCTAAAGGGTTAGATAACTCACCTAATGCAGCAGACAAACTGTTGGCAATAG
Source organism: Okeania sp. SIO3B5 (assembly GCF_010692555.1). Lineage (GTDB taxonomy): Bacteria > Cyanobacteriota > Cyanobacteriia > Cyanobacteriales > Microcoleaceae > Okeania. The sequence continues at coordinate 11,102 of NZ_JAAHHG010000051.1, forward strand.
GTAAAAGTTTTCGCTCGGAACGCATCTCAACAGCATTGCAAAATCGTCTAATCGCATCAGGGTTATTTTCTTCTAGAGAAACGTTAGAATATTTTTGAACTTTTAATTGCTGCAGACGTTGCCATAATCCATCTTTCCGTTCTAGATTATTGGGAATTCTCAACCATCCTTGATAGATAACCTCAATATGCAAACTACGCAACGCTCGTTGTCCTAAATTTTGCGTTAATGTGTAAGCTTCAAATTTTGTCTTTTCGTGCTTGTTCAGTAAAAGGATTGCCATAATAGCAAAAGCAGCATTAATTTCATGTTTATATCGGTTTTGATTATCCCAATCTTGTGCAGCTTTTAATTGACCTTCAAGATGGCTATTTGCTCCTTCCTTACCATGAGTTCCAAAAGCATCATTAAACCAAGAACAAAGCGATTTATCAATCTGACTATAATTCTCTTTTTTGTCATTACCAACAAGACTTAACTGGTTATTTTGTCGCCATCTTAGGTATTTGCGTATTGATTGTCGCTGTTTTCCAGGTAAGGGAAATTTCTCTGTCATCCAGGTTGGTAAGTCTAAATACTTTCGCTTATTGTCAACCGGAACAACTGTAATCAAATCCTGATCGCCTTGTATATGCAATGAAACTTCCACAGAAAGAGTCTCACCCAGTTGTAATTCTCGATAATCATCATAAATTTCACAGTCTAGGATGACCTCAGTTTTCAATGACTCCACTAAATACCGCCGCTTGTTCTCATCATTACTTACTACCTGCTGAATTACTTGCACTAATAGTTCCTGACCAATTGTTAGTTTTTTGGCTTCGGCGTAAACATCTGTGGCAGCAAGCACAGAAATAATATAAGCTTTATAATTTTTGCCCAACTGATGATCGCGAGTGATTAGCTTACGCCTAACTTTTATCTCCTTTGACTTAAATACATCGCGGAATTCTTCAACCGATAGCTCTGTCCAAGCAGCTTCCTGAATTGGCAACCAGTGTAATATTTTTGTCTCAATTGATTGACAAATTAACCCAACTTCCCCATCCTTTTGCAGGAGAATATCTAAGGATTTGACAAGTAGGTCTTGATTTTTAGAATCATCTCTGAATCCTACCGTAATGCCATTTACATTTTTCTCTTGACGTAGCCACAGAGAAACTCGAGCTTGTTTCAATTCTTTTGCTGCATCATTGTAAAGCGAGCGATCAACTCCAGGAACAATCTTTTGCATAGGGAGGGAGATTAACCCACCACCACATCGTAATATTGCTGTTTTGGCATCAGGTAATATATCTACAAAACTTGCGAGACTAATACGATTGGGTGCGATATGAGCAGCCTTTTCCTGATGTCGCATTGAGAATAGGAGATGCTTATTTTCAGTGTTAAATTCTTCAACCGTAACTGGTAAAGCACCACCAGCGGCACGAATTATATTTTTCACCACATCAATATCTTTCTCCTTTATACGTGGTTCTATTGTCTCAAAACCTACAACAACGAGCTGCTCCTGAGTATTTAATTCTAGAAACACAACATCATTTGGTTGAGGATTTTCCATAGAGGATGTAACAGCAACCCCCTCTATCTGATTATTTTCAGCAGTTAAAATTACCATTTTCCAGTTAGGATTTTCATCTGCAAAGGGGAGTTTGAGCTGAAATTCTCCTCTACCAAGGCTAATTTCTCCTGACTCTGTGTTGACAGTGTTAACTGGCAAGAAGCATTTGCTTGAACCAAGAGCATTACGAATACCAGGAATCCATTCTTTCAAGGCAATCCTGTCAATAGTCAGTGGATCGGTTGAGACAATTTCCAGTTCAACCAGATCGCCTGGTGCAAAACCCTCCCAGTGCATCAAGTCCGTCAGCGATCGCTCTTTGTTATTAGCCTCAGAACGCCAGACAATTAATTGGGTGGGTAGTTCAACCAATCGTCCTGGTGCTAACTCAATCCATAAACTATGCTCCCATTTGTTAACCCCTGCTATCGGATATAAATGAGACCGATTTTCATCCTTCAGTGCGTTAATTAGTTCTTCAACTGGGAACCCAAACTTACGAAACTTGTATTTGGTGTAGCGTAGTCTCAGTTCTTCGTCTATTAACTCAAAGAAAATCGGACCACTCCAAACAGTATGAGGGCGATTTCTCAGATTTTCAGGCTCAAATTTTTGAGTATCCTTATTCCAGGTAAAAGTTTGATCGTCGTGATAACGCCATGATTGTGAATCAGCTCGTTTGACAATTTGCTTGACTGATTCGTCTCCAAAAGATAGCAAATGCCAAGGAATGGGATTGTTTTGCTCTGTAGCTTCTGAATGTAAAGGTACATACTGCACTTTATGGCTATTGTCTATCTTGAGCAAGTGACCACAAGGAAACTCATCGGAAGGCGGTGCAATTCGGTAATTTTCCCTCCCATCTTTGCCTAAACTAATGATCTTGGGATGTTGTGTTGCTATCAAGTTAGTTATGGTTTCTAATTGCAGAGTGTTTTTACTTTTCCACTGGTTGTCTGTATATTCACCAAAACGAGCAACAATATCCGGTAGACCTCCAATTACGAAACGACCTTTGTGCTTCCATTCTTCTGGCTTAGTCCTTTGTATATCGTTTGTTGGCAATACTACCGCTGGTCGGATACTCTTTGAAACATATTGTGCATTGCCAAATGCTGCACGGGTAATAATAAACTTACCATTAGGTGCATTAGTAATGCGCACAAGGGTTCCTCGCGGCAAGTTCTTAAGTGGAGATTCAATTTGGTATGCTCTTAGGCGAATGAAGATTCCTGGTTTATATTCAATTTGAACCGTACCCTCATCTTCTGCAAAGACAATTACTGCTAACAATCCTGTTCGGCCACTGTTTGAGATTGCACCGCGCAGTGCAGAAGCTTTTCGAGCTGGAACTCTATCGTCTAATATTAGCAAATTTGAAGTAATTGTTTGACTATCTTTCCGAGTTAGTTGCAGCAACAGACGATCGTCTGAAAATTCCATTTCTCCTTTTTCTTCATAAACTTGTTTGAGGAGATTTTCCCTAATTGAGAAATTCCGTCGCAACAAAAGCAGTTCCTTCCCATCTTCACCAACATCTTCTTGATCTAATCCTTTTGGTGGCTTGAGAGTCAGCGCCATATCATTTTTACCTAGCTCAATAATTTTATCTCCTCTGAGAAATACCATCTCTCTATTATCCAAACACGAATTTGAAGACCCCTGAAATGAGAGTCTTACATGGTTAAAGTAAATTTCTCTACCATAGCTGTTTCTAAAGCGTTCTTCGTCTAAGCGCCCAAAAATTACAGGGTCTGATTCTCCATCATTAAGCCATCTTTGCCATCTATCAGAAAGTCTTTCCTGACTTTCATCACTGAGAGATGCTTTGAACCTCTCAAATTTTCGGAGTTGCGCAGTCGTATTTTCGTTAAATCCATCGATATAGTTAATTTCTAGGCTGTTGCTTTCAGGTTTAAGGTGGAGTAAGTGAACAATTTTATACAAGCTTCTTTGATTGTAAAGCTGTCGAGCTTCAGACCACTCAATATCAGTACTCTTAATGTTGAGAATGTGCTGCACTTGTTGCCTATCTACACTCTCTTCATCTTCCACTTCTTCGTAGTTTGCACTCTCTTCATTTGGTGCTTGTTTGAATGATATTACTTTGATTCGGTCTCCATGAAAGAGGGATAATTGTGCTTGGCTAAATGGACCATCATTAAATTCCAGTTGACTTTCAGGAATCAGTAAAGTTTCACCATATCCCATCTCAAATCGGTGATGAATCTCTCGATCATTTCTATCTGTAGAATCATCCACTGTTTCTGGACCGACATAGTAGAGATTAAGATTTTTATTTTTGAGCAAGACATTAGTACCCGGTCTCGCTGCTTCACAATAATCACGCCTAAATTCTTCAAGAGTAATAGGTGGAACTCGGTGACAGGAAGCCCAGACTTGCCAGTTTTTTACACGGAATAAATAAATCTTAGCCTGGTCTGAGTAATTACCTGTCATCACAAATTTACCCTCCTCCGACGCCAGTGGAACCCAAAGTGTCCAATTCTTTTCTGAAAAGTCTTCCGGAACTCTTATCTCATCCGGTCCACCTTTTGACAATAAAAATCCAAGTTCATCTTGATTTTCTACCAAGGTTGCTGCTAGGGTGCGTGGTTCTTGTAAATATTTTTCTAGTCTTTCTTTCCATAGCTTGGTATCGGTATTGGTCTTATACTCCTTAATGTTAATGTAACGACTTTTGCGTAAATAAAATCGCCTGCGCAGCACAAATTTTTCATCAGGACGTGATTCTGTAACTAACTCAATATCTTGCACAGTAACCTTTTCATTCCCCATCGCTTTTCTGCAGTCACCAATCAAAAGACGATCGCCGAACTTCAGAATTGCACGTTCGTAAAGAGCTTCATCCAAAGTGTTTCTGTAACCAGCAGTATTACTTGTATTGCTATTTTCCCAAAAGCTTTTTCCCTCAAACTTGAGAACTCCAGATTGGTCTTTTTTGCCAACTGCTAGATGAGAAATTTCTTCAGATATATCGGACAAGTAAACTAATTCACCAGGATGATATTCTTGCTCTGCTACTTCCAAATCCTCACCATTATGAGATAATTTCCCTAAGTAGTAAAGCTTGTCTGAGTTACTGCTCTTCAACTTTTTTAGTGACCAAAGCGCCCTAACTCGAATTTTTGGTTTCTCAATATAAAACTGCCACTTTCCTTGATTTTTGTATCCAACAATCTTGTAGCCTTTATTAAGCTTAATGTCAGACAGGTTATCAATTTCCAAATCTTGCTCTTTAATCTCACCTGGACTTACCTGCCACATAACTTGACACTGCGTCCCCTCTGTGCTTGATTGCGGTATTCTTGTGATTATTCCCAAGCATTGGTTATTTTGTCTCACCTCTTCAGGAGGAACAGCATTTTCTGGATCGTAGATTTCGGGAGGAGTAGAAATTTCCTGCCAATCGATCCACAATATTTCTGCTTCTCGCTTCTCACCAATGAAAACTTTTGTTCTATCTTCTTGAGGAAGCATTGTTATCGATTCAATTTGCACCAAAACCAACATATTTTCGGTTGTGAAACAGCTAACAAAGCCATCTTGCTCGCGTTCTATCGACCTTTTTGAATACTTTCTCAGAACTACGCGCTCTCCTGATTCTATATACTGTCTTCTCGGCAAATTAAGCCAACGATCGAGAAACCGTACCCAATCTTTTTTCTCAGGGGTGATTTCATAATATTCAGGAACTTCACCTTTAACAACAGCATTTTGCCATTGGAATTCTTGCCACTCGGAAACAATCAAATCCGCAGTTTTTTGATTTGAGGTTGGTCTTAGTCTTCCATCCCATTTCACTTTCACTTGGCGAGGGTACCCAGGAATTACCTTATTTTCATATTCATTAAGATCGCAGAACCAGTTGCCATTATCGTCTTTTTTAGCTTTTAACCGTTCATCAGATGGAGCAAACAGTTCGCGCCACTTAATATTCCGATCATCAAAAGGAAGGCTTAAATTAGGGTAAAATTTTTCAAGTTGATCGAGATTGATAGAATAAGTGACTAGCTTCAACCCAACTTGCTTTGCTTCAAAGTCTGGCTTTACTGCAATCAACAATCCTACTGCACCGTTTATACAATCTTGAAAGCGGTCAATCTCCTCAGCCAATTTCTTAGAATTATCACCTAAGAAATGATGCTGTTCAATCAGATAGTTTTCACCCCGATGACGAGAAAAGCGCCATGCTTTCTCACCAAATTTCTCTATTGTTTCCGGCTCGATTAAGGTTAAAACAGCAACACTACTGTGCTGCTTAGAATGGCATAATTTTGCAAGTAGATCGCTGAAATCAAGGTCAAGTGGAACCCATTTGTGCTGTTCATTCAGTTTAGCAAAGACATCAGGTTTTAATGAATGAGAGTGTTGACAAAAGTAACGAGAAATATCGGCATCCCATATACTTCGCTCCACTTCTACCTTTGTTTGCTGATTTAATTGGCGTTCCAAATACCAGGATGTTCTACGATCATCCCGCCAAATTTCACCAACGCCGATCTTCTCTATGTCTCCAGGTAGAGTTTTGTGAGTTAAGTCTTTAATCAAACGTAAATCCTGGTCAGAAACCTTCCACTTTAATTCATTCCCTTCCTGAAACTGTCGAATAGGAAGTTTAACAAAATCGCCTGGTTTGAGAGACAAATCTCGATCTGATGAGTGAGTTAGCGGGAACTCAAACCCACAATCAAAAGTATATTTCCATGAAGCACGATCGCCTGGTTCTTCTACCTTATCAATTACTAGAGCTTGAACATTCAAAGGCTCGTTGTCTTTTTGACTCAGATTACGAACTTCATGGGGAATTGTTTTAAATAAGTTTTTGATTTCTTTAGTATCAAATTCTTCATAAAAGACTTTTGCTCTCAACTTATTTGGATTGTAATTAATTGCCTTGATTACCCAATCTGTAGGTTTCTCATTAGACACAAGCAGCTTTTGCTTATCTCGGAGTTCCACATTTAAGGTTTTAGCTCTAATTCCCTTGGTTACTTTTCTTTCCAATGATTTTTCGCGCAAACTTGCTAAGTTCTCACCAAGATCGCTAAAATAATCTTTGTTTTCGTCAATACTGCTTAGATAAAGGAGTTTCGTCACCCATTCTTTTAAAAATTTAGCATTCTGTAAACTTTTATATGTTTCTCTTGGACTTTGAGCTTTTCTTGATTGACTCAAGTCGTCACTTTCATAATGTACTTCCTGCAACAACTCTGCTTCTTTTTCCAGACGCTTATAAATTATTGGTAATAATGCTTCTTGTAACTCCTCACGAGCAGCAGTTGTTGCTTTTTTTAATGTTGTGTCATCTTCTTCCGTGCCATATACTTTTTCCAGCATCTTTTTAAGGTCATAGACAGTCCCATACTCTAACAAAACCGACGCCACCACAACTTGTTCTTCAGCTCGGTTATCTAAAATGGAACTGTCTAAAAATTCTACTAAACGCAAGCGAGTAAAGCGATCGATATCTTTAGATTCTTCTGCATTATTCAGATAGCTTTTCAGATTTTTAAAGTATTTTTCTAGGTCTTCTTCTTTAATTTCAAAATTAGGCAGATGATTCGCGATCGCATCTAATAACTCTAATGTATAAACCAGTTTATTTGATACAAACAGCTTTGAAGAAATCTCACTTTTCCACTGAACTTTCTCATCTGTTTCCAATTGAATCCAGATAGATGGATCTAACTGCCGTTCAGTCAGAAGTAGCTTGCGTGGCCTAACTTCCCATACATCCTTCTTACTGTATTCAGTTCTCCAGTCCAATTTCTCATCTAGGGTTAGTGAGTATTTAGGAGATAAAAAACGGACAACTAAGGCTGCTCTTTGTCGTCCTCGAAATTTGTGTCTTTTATTATAAGCAGTGTGGTAATTGTAAACACTAATAATTCGCTCCAACCATCGTCCTGAACCTTGGGGACTGACAGCACTAGGATAGGCATCTAATATCCAAGAAACCATGACTTCTGGAAGCACTAAATTTAGAAACAGACTCTCCTCCCAAGAGGAGTGCTTTTCCTGAGATAATTGCGCCTTGTCGCAGATTTCGACAAACATTTGCGGATCGATTGAGTTCAACTTTCCAGTACCTACAAGTTGAATTTGTCGCCTGGCAAATTGAAATAACCCCATTAAAGGATCGGAAAGCAGAGGTGTGTCTCCTTCTTTATTTCTATTGCTGTTGGAGTTCTCTATTGTGGTAATTATATCGAACCCATGAGCTACAAATCTTGCTGCAAATTCAACCCGTTCCCAATTGTTCCGATCCTGTGCTAATTGTTGTAGTAAGCGAATAGCAACAAATACGCTGGCCATAGTGCGAATCTGTAAAGTTGGCTCATCCACACTTGGATACAATTCTCTATCAGAACCTCGTGCGATCCAGGGAGACAAGAAGAGCCATATATACTTATCGTTAAGATAAAAATTTTTTCTTTTGTTTATTGCTAAATCTATTTTTGCTGGTAATTTTAGCAGTTCTATAACGGACTTAAATTGGGCTTTTGCTTTTTGCAGGATATCTGCTTCAGAACAATTGATATTAAGAAATTCTGGCAACTTAGTTTGTGGATGCCAGAATTTCCTTAGCTCATCAGCGGTAGTTAAAGCATGAATCTGAGCTGCAAGTTCCCATAAAATAATCTGCCAGTAAAAAACTGGTAATCCCTGAGTTCTGTTTGGAGTCCTTTGAACACCGACAATACGAAATGAAGTATCTACAGCGTAGCTCTTTTTAATAGGTATTTCCTGGATTAAAGTACGCAGTTCAAACAGGTTTAGTGATTCTTGAATAATACGGTAGCACTGGGTAGAAGTTTGATTTTTTTGACTTGTATCTCTAAATAAAATGAGCGCATAGGTATGTAAGAGATCGGGTTCAGCGTGTGGTGCTAAAGATGCTTTTTGAGCAATCAAAACTCGTAGCTCTTCTGTATCTGTAGTTGATGTCAGTGAAGCAATTGAAGCAGCGAGTCGAAATGCTAAACGACCAAATTGATAATCTAGTGCTGCCTCCAGGAACACATTAATCCAAGATGTTTCGTCCTGGTTATTAATTTTACCAGCGAATTCATCAACTAATTTTTCGTTATTTTCTAGTCGATCTGCAATAATAGCTAGCACCAGAGTTTCTGGCAAAAACTCTTGGAGTTCAAGGTAGGGTGTAGGACTTAACCGACGTTCCTGTAAGTCCTGGTTTTCCTTAACAAAAATATTGACTACCTTGATAATTTTTGTCAAATTTTCAGTCTGATTAGATAAAGCTAATTCAATCAGTTGTCGAACTGAGTCTTCTACTTTTTCTGGGACACTCTCAATTAAATTCTCTAGGTAGCGCTTAATCCTACTTTTCAGTCCAGCAGGAAGGTTTTCTCGACGCAGTGACTTCAATACGACAGGCAAAGCATAGATTTGCATTCTGTCTTCTGTACGCTCTAGCTCATTATAAGCTAGGTAGAGTAACTGAGAATCACTTTCTGGATTTTCCAGAACATCCAAAATTGATAGAAAGGCTTCTGTGTCAGCAGGGTTGGCCCTAATACAGCAGCAAAAATACCATTCACTAAGCATAAATTATAAGTACCTGGACTTATATTAATTTAACATTTGGGGACAGAAATGGCAAAAAGCAAAGAAATAGAAGTTATAGCTGATGAGTAAATAGACCGTATTATAACAAACCAGGTTTATGGAAGACAAATGTCAATATCGTAGAGCATCTCATATAAGCTCGGTTTCTGTGTAAGTCCTAATAATTTTTCCACCTAATCCTAATTAGAAAATTAGAGGACGGTCTCGCCGACAATCATTAATTAGACGCTTTCTATTTCTATTAGAATTATTTTGAATATTTTGCCACTCTTGATGTGTACACAACCCTAAAATTGCACGTTTTATTGGTTCTAGTTGCAACAGTTCGATAATATTTTCTTTAGTAGGGGTAATAGTAGCTAATAGCCAGTAGATGCGAATAATAAAAGTATCACTAACTGGAGTTGTTTTTAATTTATTTATAACTTGCTCAAACTTAATATTTGCTCGAATTGCTAATGTAAACCAATCGGCATAGTCTAAATCAAGAAAATCATTTTCTTTCTCGGTTGGGTTTTTATAAAAATCATATAATTCCTGAAGCAATAGCGAATTTGATAACTTTTGAATCATGGTTTTAACTTTTTCGTCACTGCTATTCTCTTCGTTTTCTTTTCGTAAAAGAGCCAGAAACAAACTTTCTAATTTCGGGTTATTACTCTTGTCAAAATCTGAGGTAAACGCCCCATTTTTGTAAAGTAAATCTAGATCGTCGAGATTTATAGCATCAACCCAACCATCCATAAGAATATCTGAGAGGAAAATAAAATCATCATCAGTTGCTATTTTTAATGCTGCTCTAACAGCTTCCCCAATTTTACTTTTGACACAAGCATTAATCCATGTAAGGCTTGATTCACCAGAGTAAATTACAATAATTTTGAGTAGCTGTTCATAGATTTTTGGCAAATCTTGAGATGTACTCTCTTGAATATCTAATATTACATTATTTGGTGTAATTTTTTCATAAGCATTTTTCAACTTTTTTTCTGAATATTTCTCTCTTAAGGTTTCATATAGCTTCATAATATTTTGGTAATTACTGTTCTGCCCCTGTAATATTTCCTGTGGCAAACTAGAATTACGAAAATTGTACATCCAACTACAAAATGCTAATCCTGGTTTGTTTTTTGACTTAGTATCATTAGTGGTTTCAGATGATTTATTATTGAAAAATAGTCGATAATCTAGGCGCATTAACTCGATGGGTTTTTCTTCAGCAATCTTTTCTAATTTTGCTTTTAAGTTTTTAACGCTTTTATCGATATTTACTTCTATGGAACTAACAATATTAATCACAATAGCTACTGACTGTGAAGGAAATAATTCATTGAGTAGAGCTTTACACCATTCTTGAATTTTATTAGAATAATTAGAATCATTTGTATTAAGTTTTTTTGCCTTAATTTCTAAGAAAAAACCGGGTATACTTGTTGAATCTGGAGAAGGGTTTTCATTTAAAATATTGTCTAGTTCCTGAGTTGGATTTACTACTGCGTCGATAATTTGGTATTTCTCCGAAGGTGGATTGTAATTGTCAGTATCTAGCCATATCCACTCTCTTTTTGGCAATACTATACCAGAGGAATTTTTCTCTTTATTTGCTATAGTATCGGACAATAAAAACTCAACATTTTTTAAATTTTCATAGATTTTAGCCTCTTCAAAGCTAATTAAAATACCAATAAAACTACTACGTTGTAATCCCCAAATTGTGCCAATATCAAGAGGCATGAGTTGGAAAACTTGAGAATCCACAAAATAAGCGGATTGAGGTTCAGGTTGACCAGGTTGGTATTCCCTTAAGTTTATTACACGACCTACAGGTAATAAATTCCTTATTTCTTGATGATAATGAGGAGGTAAATTTTGTTCTAATTTTTTTAAAATTAACTGAATAGCTTCCTCATTTCTAGCTTGAACTAATTTGTAAATTAAATAAACAACAAAATCATGTTCCCTTCCATCAAATTCATGGTCTTCAGGTCTTAAATTGATTTCGATAACGAATGTTTGGCGACTCTTTGAAGTTTTACACAAACCAGAATTTTCAATCCAACAAATCAAATCATCTTGCTGTTGTCTATCTAGTAACTCATTCATATTAATTACAGTTTAATTTGTTTTGAATAGAATTTAACTCAGCTCTGAAACCAGATGCATTATTAGCAATTTTTTCACAAAGCTTAAATAGTTCTGAAAACTTCTTATTTTGATCAAGGAAATAGATTAATTGTTCCGCAAAATCACGAGAAGCAACATTTTCTATGAAACCTATATCAGACGGATTGACTTGTATTGATATACATAAGGATCTTCGGGAACTTAATGTATTAACTCGACCACTTCTTATCAGAATATCTACTAAAGTATCAATATCAAAAACACTTAAACCTTTTGTTTTTTCACTTTCTGAATTGGAAAGATTCAAGTCTTTTGTTTCTTCATTTGCTGAAGTTGCACTTTCAAATAAATGACCATCTTGTACAGCCATAAAAATGACAGGAGTAGCAAAATATCGCTTATCATAACCATTCTCAATACTTAGTTTAAACCGAGCTTTCTGAACTGCCATCTCAACAGAATCACCTTTGACAATTCTTGAATAAAACTCTTTGACAAAACTAACTGCCGTTAAATTAGAAACCTTATATTGCATAGCTATAACTACTGGAATTCTTTGCAGTATTAACCGAGAAGCTACACTACTAAAAGCATTAGTTTGAGATTGTTTTCCAGTTTCACAAGCTTGTAAAATGACAATTTTTGGTTTATGACTATTAAACAACCGGACAAACGTTTTAGCATCTTTCCAATCAGCTTTCCCAAACTCACCAACAAAAGCAATTTGCCCTACTTCTTCTCCATCCTTCTCGATTAATTGACCGTGACCAATAAAATGAAAAATATCCGGTTTATCTGTTTCTAATCTTTCTACAATTTCATAGAAATCCAGAGAATCCATAACAGGCAAAAATTTCACTTGCTCTTTTTCACTATCTACCTGTTTTAAGTATTGCTTTACTTCCTGGTATTCCACATCATCACTTAATTGAGGATCGGCAGTCGGTATCGAGACAACTAAAGCAATTTTTAACTGTTCATTTTTATTAATTTGAATAGATAGTTTATCTATTTCTTGTGATTGATATCGACAGCGATAAAAGCTTAATTTACGGTCAGTAGCGAAATAAATCTCACCTTGATTATATTGTTCAGGTAAACACATTAACTCCCAAGGATAGGCTGCCAACTCCGGTATTGCTTCTAAAATAACCGCTAAATTTTGTTGCTTTTGTTTAACTATTTCTTGATAGTATGCCAAAAAATCTTCTCTTAATTGACTGTCAAACAAAGTCTCAAACAAAGCTTCTCCAACCTTAGTAATTTGTTGACTTTCCAAATTATCAGAAGCTTCAATAATTTCTCTAATTTTATCGTTGATTTGAGCGATAACTAAATTAGTAATTTGTTCACTTTCCCAATAATCATCCAAGTTATCAGGAGCTTTAATAATTTTTGTAATCTTATTTTTTATTTGACTGAAATCTAACTTTCCTGTTACCTTATCTTCAGCTAACTGAGGAGTTAATTTTCTGACTCTAACCGTATTATTATTTGGGACAATAATATGATAAAAATATTGATTCATTGTCATCATACTTAAACATCAAATTGATAGAAATTAAGAACAATCAAAAATAGGCTTTGCATACTTACCCATTGGAATTATAGTTTTAGAGAAAGAGAAAGTAAAAGATGGCATTTACCTTTTCTGCAAAAATTTATCCCTTAGTTCAGCAACGCTCAAAAATAAATAATCTATGGTTTAGGTAAGATAATTCGTTGCTCGCCAACCCATTTTTCTTTGACCCCAACTGCAAAACTCTTAGCTGCCTTATCTTCACTCCCAAACAAATCTTTTAAACGATCTGGTAAAGCTTTCATTACATCAGTTAATTCACCAAAAAGCCAATCAATACTCGGTTCAATCCAAACATCACCAATTAAATCAATAGACTCCCATCCTTTAGGAACTTTGAAAATAATGTCAAATTCAACTGTAGATTTATCCTTAATTTCTGGTTCTTCAATTCGCCAGTAACACTGGGATTTATCTTTTCCTTCAGCAAGAATAGTAAACTTACCAAACTTATAATTTAAGATATCTAAAATAGTAAATGCTTTAAATTCCCCCTTAGTTCCTACATTAGCTTTTAATTTGTCATAATCAGGAAGATTAACTATTTTTGTTAACTCAGAAGCATCAACTCCAATTCCCACATCTAAGTTAGCATCTAGTCCTAAATTCAAGTTAACTCCTGTCTTTAATACCGTTTGCCATTTACTATCTGGAATAATACGATGTACTATTGGTTCGTCTTTTCCTTGAGGACCAAAATCAAGCTGACATTCTAACTTTGAAATTAAAACACTTGGTTGAGGTTTTAGAGCTATACTCACAACCATAGAGTAGAAATCAAACTGCTTCATTGACTTCTTAATTTTATCATTTAATTCTATTCCCTCTGCTGCAAAACCTTCTGTAGTAAGAGGAATTAATCTACTACGAGGATTGCCAAATGAAACAGTAGTTTCTTTTAATCTTTGAACTGCGGTTGCTCCTATGCTCAACTCTTGAGCTTCTCCTCCTGCTAATTTACCTTCCTTCCTTTTTACTTCTTTAAATAAATCATTCAGCAAATCTTCTGCTTTCTCAAAGTTAGGTCGGTTAAATTTACGATTTTTCATTTCAGTTATTAGTTATTAGTTATCATTATCTCTAAATGAAGCATCCAGCTTGAAATACTGAAGCTTATTCTTTATTATACCCTTAAAAAGGAAAGGTTGAGACCTGATGTTTTGGTCACTGATTTTTTTGGGAAAGTAATATTTAACTTAGATTGAGCGATCGCCTATCGCTAGTATCCATCATACCTCAGAGCGCGACTTTTGTAAGAACCCCTAAACGGATCTATTTAAAAATAGAGAAGGAGATGGGGAGATGGGGGGATGGGGAGATGGGGAGATTTTTAAGATTTGACACACCAGACGCGGTGACACGGGGACGCGGAGAGGGGAGATGAGGAAATGGGGAGATGAGACTATTTTTCTACCTGCAAGGGAAGCTACCAGATTTGCTATTGGGCTACGCGGGGTCTCATATAGAATCAGGTTATACAGTGTATGTTTATAGCTCTATAATTACTTCAATATTCAATCTCCCCATTTCCTCCAACCATATAATAAGTATTCAACTTTGTAACACAACCTTCCAGGTTGTTACAGCCTAGAAGGCTGTGTTACAAATTACGATAATTAATTACCCGGATTCTATATCATCCGCTTTTTCTCCATTCTCGTTCCTGAATTTCCACTGGCTCGCTCAGACTGAGGACGGAAGTCAAAAGCACATACCGCTCTCAAAGATACGATCAGGGGTTCTATAATTAAGGTAGTAGGGGAAGTAGGGAAAATAGAAAGATTTACTGTTGAAGCACTTATGATAAGTTTTTTCATCACTAATTATCCGGAGATGATATAAGCCAAAATCTCTGAATTATTTCTCCCTGTTCCCTGTTCCCTGTTCCCTATTCCCTATTCCCTCTTTATCAACTTCATAAAAAAATACTTCTGTTGCCAAAACAATGAATTTGGTATAATAAGAGCAAAAATAATTAACTTTTTGCTACTTAATTTTACTTCTGAGAATCAAAATGCTCAATTTAGCTGGTTATCAAGAAACAAACCAAATATATGCCGGAACCCGGACCTTAGTATATCAAGCTATCCAAACTACCCAAGGACAACCAGTCATCATCAAAGTCTTACGCAATCCCCACCCCAACTTTAACGAATTAGTCCAATTTCGTAACCAATATATCATTACTCACCATCTTGAACATCCAGCTATTGTTCAACCCCTAGCCCTAGAACGTTACGGCAATGCTTACGCCTTGGTGATGCCTGATGATGGAGCCATCTCACTTTCGGACTATTGGCAGCACTCTGAGCATTCCCAAAAAGACTTCCTTAACATAGCTATCCAACTAGCGTCAGTTCTGCAATATCTCAGTCAACAACGGATTATTCACAAAGACATCAAACCAAGCAACATCCTGATTCATCCCGAAACCAAGCAAGTCAAACTCATCGACTTCAGTATTTCCAGTTTACTACCAACTGAACAACAACAACTCATCAACCCTAAAGTCTTACAAGGAACCCTAGCCTACATTTCCCCAGAACAAACCGGACGGATGAACCGAGGAATTGACTACCGTACCGACTTTTATTCCCTTGGAGTAACATTTTTTCAACTCCTAACCGGAAAATTACCGTTTCAGTCTAATGATCCAATGGAATTGCTGCATTGTCATATTGCCCAGACAGTAAGTTTTCCCATAGAAAATCAAGTACCAGAAGTATTGCAAGAAATAGTCCTCAAATTGATGGCTAAGAATGCTGAAGATCGTTATCAGAGTGCCTTGGGATTGAAACACGATCTAGAGCGATGTCTGCAACAGTTAGAAACTGTCGGGAAAATTACATTCTTTGAATTAGGACAGAGGGATAAGAGCGATCGCTTCATTATTCCTGAAAAACTCTACGGAAGGGAACAGGAAATACAAACCCTGCTTGATGCTTTTGAGCGTATTGCGAACCCCTCCGATGCTCGCCTGAGCAAGGTAGAATTCCCCCCAACTCCCCTTAATAAGGAAGAATCCCCCCCAACTACCCTTAATAAGGGGGGAGTAAAATCCCCCCCAACTACCCTTAATAAGGGGGAAGTAGAATCCCCCCCAACTACCCTTAATAAGGGGGGAGTAAAATCCCCCCCAACCCCCCTTAATAAGGGGGGAGTCGAATCCTGTGGGGTAGAAATGATGTTAGTAGCAGGATTTTCAGGTATTGGCAAAACTGCTGTTATCAATGAAATTCATAAACCCATAGTTCGACAACGGGGCTATTTTATCAAAGGGAAATTTGACCAATTCAATCGGAATATTCCCTTTTCTGCCATTGTGCAAGCCTTTCGAGATTTAATGAGGCAACTTCTCTCAGAAAGTGATACCCAACTGGATAATTGGAAACAAAAAATTCTCAATGCAGTGGGAGAAAACGGTCAAGTTCTAATTGAAGTGATTCCAGAGTTGGAAAATATTATTGGTCAACAACCTCCTGTTCCTGAATTGTCTGGCAGTGCAGCACAGAATCGCTTTAACTTGCTGTTTGGCAAATTTATTAGCGTATTTACGACAAAAGATCATCCTCTAGTGATTTTCCTGGACGACTTACAATGGGCAGATTTGGCATCGTTGAAACTGCTGCAGTTGTTGATGAGTGAATCGGAGATAAGTTATTTGCTGGTATTGGGAGCTTATCGAGATAACGAAGTGTTTCCTACTCATCCATTAATGCTGACACTGGATGAAATTCAAAAACAGGAAGTGAAGATTAATACCATCACACTAGCTGCTTTAAGGGAAGTAGATATTACTCGTTTAGTTGCTGATACTCTGCAATGTTCTGTGGAAAACGCTACACCATTGTCTCAATTAGTCTATCAAAAGACTAAAGGAAACCCATTTTTTACAACCCAATTTTTGAAAGGGTTGCATGAAGATGCTTGGATTACATTTGATTCAGAGGCGGGTTACTGGCAATGTGATTTAACTCAAATACGACAGTTATCCCTCACCGATGATGTGCTAGAATTCATGGTTGGGCGTTTGCGTAAACTAGATGAAGCTACTCAGAATGTACTGAAGTTAGCAGCTTGCATTGGTAACCAGTTTGACTTGGAAACCTTAGCGGTAATTTGTGAAAAAACCCTAGAGAAAGTGGCAACAGATTTATGGGGAGCATTACAAGAAGGGTTTGTAATTCCTCAGAGTGAAACTTATAAGTTTTTCCAGGGAGAAGAGGAAAAGGATGTTGACGATGTTACAGTTGGTTATCGCTTTTTACATGACCGAGTACAACAGGCTGCCTATGCTCTGATTATAAAAGAGGAAAAACAAAGAACTCATTACCACATCGGACAACTTCTGCTGCAACAGCTCCCCAAAGAAGCAAGAGAACATAGGATTTTTGAGCTAGTTAGTCAATTAAATTATGGAACGGTCTTAATTAGTGAACAAAAAGAACGGGATGAATTATCCAAACTCAATCTAATTGCCTGTCGCAAAGCCAGAGCTGCAACAGCCTATCAAGCAGGTCGTGAATATGCCAACATTGGATTATCCTTGCTCGGCAAAAAGCCTTGGCAGCATCAATATGAAATGTGTCTGGAATTCCATAATTTAACGGCAGAATTGGCTTCACTATGTGGTGAGTTTGATGTGATGGAGCAGTTCATTGAGACAGTTATCGAACAGGCAAATTCTTTACTGGAAAAGGTTAATGTTTACCTAATTAGAATTCGAGCCAATGTCTTCCAGAATAAATCCAATGAAGCTATTGCCATTGCCCAACAACTCTTACAACAGTTTGATATAACTTTTCCTCAAACACCTACGCCAAATGATATTCAAGACGGCATTGCTGAGATTAACAGAGCGATCGGCGACCGGGAAATTGAAGACTTAGTTAATCTACAAATCATGACGGACGTGGAAAAAATCGCCATTATCCAGATTGCCAATAGTATCACTCCAGCAGCTTATATCTCCGGTTCTCCCTTGTTTCCTTTACTGATTAGCTTATCAGTCAAACTCTCCATTCAATATGGCAACACAACAGCCTCTGTTCTTGCCTATAGTACCTATGGCATCGTTGCTTGTAATTTTTTGCAAGATGTCGATATGGGGGTGAAGTTTGGTCAATTAGCAATTCAGGTCGTTTCTAAACTGGATGCTAAAGCTGTTAAACCAGAGGTATTAGCTGTGGCGGGAATATTCATTTTACACCGCAAATATCATATCAAAGAAGTGCTACCGCTCTTGCAAGATGGGTATGCAACTGGGCTAGAAGTAGGGAGTCTGGAATTCCTTGGATATTGTGCTCACGGTTTTTGTCTTAATTCTTTTTGGTGCGGTCAGTCTCTTGCTATTTTGGAGCCTGAGACTCGTGCTTACTCCCATGCGTTAGTGCAATTGAATCAATTAATAACAGGAAATTGGTGTCTAATTTATTGGCAATCAATTTTAAATTTGCTGGAAGCTGTGGAACATCCAAGTACATTGTCTGGGGAGGCTCTCCAAGAAGCAGAACTTCTGCCCCAACTGCTCGAAGCTAATGATTCTAATGGGTTGTATTACTTCTATGTCTATAAGCTGATGCTTTGTTACTTATTTGGAGAAATTGAATCAGCTCAAGACTATGCAGTTGAAGGTAGGCGTTATTTAATGGGTGGTGCAGGTTCAGTAACTGAACCTGCGTTTTATTTCTATGATTCTCTAGTTGCTTTAGCACAGATGAGTTCACCTGCAGAAGAAACATCAGCAGAATTCCAGCGTGTTGAACAAAACCAAACACAATTACAACAACAGTGGGCAAATTATGCTCCCATGAATCATCAACATAAAGTTGATTTGGTAGAAGCAGAAAAATGCCGAGTCTTAGGACAAAAAGCTGAAGCGATCGAACTTTATGCACGGGCTATTGCCGGAGCGAAAGAAAACGAATATATCCAAGAAGAAGCCTTAGCGAATGAATTAGTGGCAAAATTTTACCTCGACTGGTGTCAAGAAAAAGCTGCAGTAGGCTATATGCAAGAAGCTTATTATTGTTACGCTCGTTGGGGAGCTTTAGCCAAAATCAAACAACTCGAATCAACATATCCCCAACTCCTAACTCCCATCCTAGAAAGAAAAGAACCCCATAATTTCCACAACACTTCCATCTCTACTCAATCCTCAGATACATTCACTATAACTCCTTTCCTAGATCAAGCATCTGCGTTCAAAGCCTCCAGAGCCATCTCTGAAGAAATTACACTCGATACCTTGCTCTCAAAATTGATGCAGATTCTAATGGAAAATGCTGGAGCAAACAAAGGAGTGTTATTGTTAAGCAACTCCAACAATTGGGAAATCGTCGCTCAATGCCATAACAACACTTGTTATCTATCGACTATTCCTCTAGAAGAAACTGACATCATACCCCTCAGCATCATCAATACTGTCAAACACACTCAAAAAATCCTATTGTTGAATGACATTGAAGAAAACAATACCTTCACTGCCGATCCTTACTTCTTCGCGCAACAACCTAAAAGTCTTCTCTGCACTCCCATTCTCTACCAAGGAAAACTAATTGGCATCCTCTACCTAGAAAATAACCTCACTACAGAAGCTTTTACTCCAGAGAGCCTCGAAATTCTCAATCTGCTGACAGCCCAAGCAGCCATCTCCATCGAAAATGCCAGACTTTACCAGGATCTAGAAGCAACAGTTGAACAGAGAACCCAACATTTACAACAAACCCTCAAACAATTACAACAAACCCAAGCTCAACTGATTCAAACTGAAAAAATGTCTTCTTTAGGACAAATGGTAGCAGGAATTGCCCATGAGATTAATAATCCCATTAGCTTTATCTCAGGTAATATTACTCATGCTCGCGAATATTTCCAGGACTTACTAGAGCTGCTTAAGCTTTACCAGGAGAACTTACCAGATCCTAGTTCAGCAATACGAGACAAAGTAGAAGAGCTTGATCTAGAGTTCTTATGTGACGACTTAGAAAAACTTTTGAACTCTATGGAAACAGGAAGTACTAGAATTAGCAAAATTATTCGCGGTTTGCGTAACTTCTCGCGCCTAGACGAATCGAAAAGCAAGGAGGTAAACATCCATGAAGGATTAGATAATACATTAATGATTTTGCAACATCGTCTCAACAGGAATAGCTCTGGTATAGAAATTGCGATCGTTAAAAGCTATGGGGAACTTCCCCGGGTTAACTGTTATGCCAATCAACTCAATCAAGTATTTCTACATATTCTGAACAATGCACTTGATGCTGTAACCACCTCAGAAACAGAGAATTGTCCCCAAATTTCCATCACGACTGAGGTGAAAGATTCGCAAACGGTAAGAATTAGAATTGCTGACAACGGTATTGGTATGAGTGAAAATGTTTGTCAACGAATTTTTGACCCCTTTTTTACTACTAAAACAGTTGGTAAAGGCACCGGACTAGGGTTGTTTATTAGTTATCAAATTATCACTGAGCAACATGGAGGACAGTTAGAATGTATTTCTCAAGCAGGAAAAGGCACAGAATTTATGATAGATATTCCGACTTAACCCTCAGTCATATTATGTCCGGTAGCATCGGTATTGTATAGAGAAGGTAAGGAAGAAGGAAGAAGGAAGAAGGAAGAAGCTTTAAGAGAAGGAAAAACCTTATATGGCGCTAGATATTTCCCCAACTTTATAGCAATGTGCGCTGGCATATTTACAAATTACAGGAGATGTCCAATAGCTAAAAGTCTTATATTCAGGACTTATATCATGTCCGGATAATTAGTGATAAAAAAACTTTCTCCTTCTTCTTCTTTCTTCCCTCCTGACTCCTGACTCCTGACTCCTGACTCCTTCATAGTTTATTTATAACTGTTCAACCGGACATGATATTATGCAAAGGTACTATATATAGAGTGATGCTCAGTTACGCTAGCGCTAACACACCCTACCAATAGCGTCCATGCGTAAGTCCTGATATTATTAGCCTTTTATTCTCCCTGTTGCCTGTTGCCTGTTGCCAGATGAGCTGCGCACAGCGCTATATACACAAACGATACCAACGGACATGATATCATTCGCAATTAAAATCTTGGCCAAAACTTGAAACCTACTCAAATCAAATCAGTCAACTATGAAAAATACCATTATCAACAATCTTCCCGGCTACAAGCTGAACAAAAATCTTTACCAAGGCACACGCACCCTGGTATATCGTGGTGAGCGCAGTAGTGACTCCCAACCCGTGATTATCAAAGTCCTACGCAACCCTAACCCCAACTTTAATGAATTAGTTAGCTTCCGCAACCAATACATCATCACTCGTCACCTCCAACACCCAAGAATTGTTCAGCCTCTGGCCCTTGAATACTACAAAAATGGCTATGCCCTCGTGATGCCTGATAACGAGGCGATCGCCCTTTCAGACTACTGGCAGCAATCTGATCTTTCTCTAACGGCATTCCTCACCATCGCTATTCAACTGAGTGAAGCTTTACACTATCTGAACCAACAGCGCATCATCCACAAAGACATTAAACCCAGTAATATTCTTATACATCTGGAAACCAAGCAAGTCCAACTGATAGACTTTAGTATCTCTACTTTACTACCGAAAGAACAACAACAACTGATTAGTCCCAACGTTCTGGAAGGAACTCTAGCCTACATTTCCCCAGAGCAAACGGGACGAATGAACCGAGGAATTGACTATCGTACAGATTTCTATTCTCTGGGTGTAACATTCTTTGAACTGCTAACAGGAAAGTTACCCTTTGAAAGCAGCGATCCAATGGAATTAGTCCATTGTCATATTGCCAAAACACCCCCGACTCCAGACTGTAAACTACCAACCAACCTAGTTGGTATTGTACTGAAATTAATGGCGAAAAATGCGGAAGAGCGTTATCAGAGTGCTTTGGGTATCAAATATGATTTAGAGCAATGTTTACAACAATTACAAACCCAAGGAGAGATTAAGTCCTTTGAGCTAGGTAAAAGAGACTTGTGCGATCGCTTCATGACCCCTGAAAAACTCTACGGACGAGAAACTGAAGTGCAAAAACTCCTAGATGGGTTCGGCTTTGTTGCTGAAGGAGCAACAGAAATGATATTAGTCGCAGGGTTTTCGGGAATTGGGAAAACAGCGGTGGTTAATGAAGTGCATAAACCTATAGTTAAGCAAAGAGGGTACTTCATTAAAGGCAAATTTGACCAGTTCAATCGCAACATTCCTTTCAGTGCATTTGTACAAGCTTTCCGAGACTTGATGGGACAATTGCTAGGAGAGTCAGATAGGGAACTAGCTATATGGAAAGGGAAAATTCTGGATGCGGTGGGAGAAAACGGGCAAGTAATTATTGATGTAGTACCGGAAGTAGAAATAATTATTGGTACTCAACCAGCAGTGCCAGAACTATCAGGAAGTGCTGCCCAAAATCGTTTTAATTTATTGTTTAGTAAATTCCTGCGGGTATTCACCACAAAAGAACATCCTTTAGTAATTTTCCTGGATGATCTACAATGGGCAGACTCAGCATCGTTAAACTTGCTGAAGTTGTTGATGGATGAGTCAGAAGTTGGTTATTTATTGGTGTTAGGAGCATATCGGGATAATGAGGTGTTTCCATCTCATCTGTTAATGTTGACATTGGATGAAATTAAGAAAAACGATGCCAATATTGAAACTCTAACTCTAGGAGCTTTGAGCGAGAATGATATTACTCGTTTAGTAGCGGAAACATTACTATGTACAACAGAACTAGCAGCACCATTATCCCAGTTAGTGTATCAGAAAACGAAGGGCAATCCGTTTTTTAGCACCCAATTCTTGAAAGGGTTGCATGAAGACGGGTGTATTACTTTTAATATGGAAGCAGGTTATTGGCAGTGCGATCTGTCAGAGGTGCGACAGTTAGCATTAACAGATGATGTGGTGGAGTTTATGGTAGGAAGGTTGCAGAAACTGCCAGAAGCTAATCAAAAT
Source organism: Okeania sp. SIO3B5 (assembly GCF_010692555.1). Taxonomy (GTDB): domain Bacteria; phylum Cyanobacteriota; class Cyanobacteriia; order Cyanobacteriales; family Microcoleaceae; genus Okeania. Next base: position 33,957 of record NZ_JAAHHG010000051.1, read on the forward strand.
GTAATGAAACTCGCTGCTTGTATTGGAAATCAATTTGACTTAGCTATCTTAGCAGTTGTGTGTGAGCAAACTCAAGATGAAGTAGCAGGGAATTTGTGGCGAGGGTTGCAGGAAGGGTTTGTGATTCCCCAAACTGACACCTATAAATTTTTCCAAGGAGAGTTACAGCAGGATAAAAGTCAAGAAAATATATCAGTAAATTATCGTTTCTTGCATGATCGGGTGCAACAGGCAGCTTATTCTCTGATTCCTGAAGGGCGAAAACAAGCTACTCATTTACAAATCGGACGGTTACTCTCACAAAACCTGTCTCCAGAAGAACAGGATACCAATATTTTTACGATTGTTAATCACTGGAATCAGGGGATAGAATTAATTGCCGATCCTACAGAAAAAGAGAATTTGATTCAACTGAATTTAAAGTCAGGAGAAAAAGCCAAAGGTTCGGCAGCTTATGGAGCAGCATTGCAATATTTTCAAACTGCTATATCTTTACTGAATGTAGAAAGTTGGCAAAGGAATTATCCATTAGCCTTGAAGTTACATGAAAATTATGCAGAAGCAGCTTATTTAACTGGTGATTTTGAATTGATGGAAACCATAGTTGAGCAAGTTATCGAACGCGGGCAAGACTTGCTCGATCTGGTGAAAGTCAATGAAATTAAAATCCAGGCTGAGATGGCTCAAAATCAACAGTTATCAGCACTAAATATAGGTATAGATTTCTTAGGTTTATTAGGGATTGAAGTCCCTGAATCACCACATCCCCAGGATTTGCAGGTGGAAATTGCTGCTATTTCCCAAGGGATGGAAGGTAAAGCTATTGCCGATCTAGCTAATTTGCCTCTGATGGAGGATGGTAAGCAGTTGGCCAAAGTAAGAATTCTAGCAAGTTTACTAACTACCTGTTATCAAGTTAAGCCCAGTCTTTTCCCTTGGGTGGTTTGTAAGCTCATGCAATTATTGATTCAATATGGAAACACCCCCCAATCCGCACTTACTTATGGCGACTATGGCATAGTTTGTATTTTGGCATTACAGGACTTTGCCTCTGCTCAGGAATATGGAAAACTGGCTTGCCAATTAGATTTAAACCACCAAACAGGTGATGGTGTTGCTGGTACTTATGCTACAGGGGGTGGTATCATCCACTATTCGACTCATGTTAAGGAAGCCATTCCACTATTACTTAAGGCTTACCAAGCTGGACTTGAGATTGGGAACTTCCAATTTGCAGGGGCATCAATCGTATGCCGCTCTCACTACCTTTATTTAATGGGTTATAACCTCTCTGCCGTTAAACAAGAAATGGCAAGCGCAAGTCATGCTCTTGCTACCATGAAACAAGAAAACCTCCTGGCCTGGAATCAGGCTTTTGAACAAGCGGTTCTCAATTTGTTGGGAGAGTCGGAAATTCCATGGGAACTAATAGGAACAGCCTATAATGAAACTGAGTCTGTCCCGTTAAAAATTGCTGCTAACGATCGCATGATGCTACATTATGTTTATCTGAATAAATTGATTCTTTGCTATTTATTCGATAATATTCCCCAAGCAGTGGAAAATGCTGCACTAGCTGAATCTTATTTGGATGGAGTAGCTGGTTGTTTGGTTGAGTATGTGTGGAATTTCTATGATTCTCTAACTCAGTTAGCTAATTATGGTGATACAGACACATCTGTGCAGAAAAGTATACTCGAAAAGGTTGAAAATAATCAGAACAAAATGCAATACTGGGCAAATAATGCTCCAATGAATGCTCGACATAAAGTAGATTTAGTAGCAGCAGAACGTCACCGAGTTTTAGGAGAACGATTTGAAGCGATCGAACTGTACGATCGCGCCATAGATGGAGCCAAAGAAAACGAATATCTCCAAGAAGAAGCATTGGCTAACGAACTGGCAGCTAAATTTTACCTAGACTGGGGAAAAGAGAAAGTAGCTGCAGGCTATATGCAAGAAGCTTATTATTGTTATGCTCGGTGGGGAGCTAAAGCTAAGATTAACCAACTAGAAGCCAAATACCCTCAACTACTAACCCCTATCCTGCAACAGCAACAGGTACAATTGAATCCTCTTGATAGTATTGAGCGAGTTACGCAAACACAGATCTCAAAAACCCAGACTCAAACTACCACCATAGAATTATCTAATGCCTTAGATTTGGCTTCAATCTTACAAGCAGCTCAAGCTATCTCCAGTATCATAGAGCTAGAGCCACTACTCAGCAACATTCTACAAATTATTCTCACTAATGCCGGGGCACAAAAAGCCGTTTTACTCATTCCCGAATCTGACAAATGGTACCTAAGGGCAATAGCACAACTGACAACAGATGGTACAATAGAGACTGATATCCACTCACAACCTCTAACTACAGACAGTCTAGTTCCCACTCGCTTAATTCAATATGTGAAAAATATACAGTCCGTTGTACTCATTGATGAAGCCAAAACTGAAATTTCTGGCATCCTCGAAGGGTACTTACTCCAATATCAACCCCAAAGTGTCTTGTGTGTGCCACTTTTGCATCAAGGTAATTTAGTTGCTATTCTTTACTTGGAGCATCCCACCACCAAAGGAGTTTTTACCACCGAACGGCATACAATAATTAAATTTCTCTGCGCTCAAGCTGCTATTGCTCTAGAAAATGCCCAACTCTATGAACAAGCACAACAAGCATTGCGAGATTTACAAAAAGCACAACTACAAATAGTTCAAAGTGAAAAGATGTCAGCTTTAGGCAACTTAATGGCGGGAGTTGCCCATGAAATTAATAATCCCATAGGCTTTTTGGAAGGCAATATTAAACCTGCCAAAGACTATTCCCAAGATTTACTAAATTTAATAGACTTTTTACTAGCAAAATTTCTAAGTCATGATTCACAAATTCAAGATGAAATCGAAGAATTTGAACTCGAATTTATTCGAGAAGATTTACCAAAATTATTGGAATCAATGAATTTAGCGGTAGAGCGGATTCGTAATATTAGTAATAGTCTACGCACATTTGCTCGCAAAGATCGAGAGCATAAAACAGTATTTAATATCCATGAGGGTATTGATAGCACTCTGCTAATTCTCAAACACCGCACTAAGGCTAATCAGCAACGTCCGGCAATTGATATTGTCAAAAACTATGGAGATATTCCACAAGTGGAATGTTTTCCTGGTCAGTTGAATCAAGTGTTTATGAATATTTTGGCTAATGCTATTGATGCTTTTGATGAAGCAAATGAGGGCAAAACTTATGCTGAGATTGAGGTAAACCCGAATCGCATTCAGATTAACACTTCAATAATTGATGAAAATCAAATACAGATTAAGATTGAAGACAATGGTTGTGGGATGAAACCAGAGACCAAAGAACGAATTTTTGAACAAGGGTTTACGACTAAAAGAGTGGGTAAGGGAACAGGTTTAGGGATGGCGATCGCTTATCAAATTATTACAGAAAAACATGGTGGTACAATTACTTGTGATTCTACAGTCGCTAAAGGTACAATCTTTACAATTTTTTTACCAATAGGCATCTTCAGAAAAGCAGGGCTGTTGAATTCTCGATAGACACAGGGAGACGGGGACGCGGAGACACGGGGACGCGGGGACACGGGGACGCGGAGACGCGGGGACACGGGGACGCGGGGACGCGGGGACGCGGGGACGCGGGGACGCTGAGACGCGGGGACACGGGGACACGGGGACACGGAGACACGGAGACACGGAGACACGGGGACACGGGGACGCGGGGACACGGGGACGCGGGGACGCGGGGACGCGGGGACACGGGGACGCGG
>NZ_JAAHHG010000510.1 GCF_010692555.1 Okeania sp. SIO3B5
GTCTTACGCTTGCCTCCGCGTCCGTTTAATGTCTCGGACTGCCCGCCCGCGACTAATATATTTATCGCTGCATTCTCGTCTAAGAACATGTTTTGCACCACAGTTGAGACACTCCCATTCTCGCACCTGAAGGTCTAGCTTCCCACCTTTAAAGCCACAATTTGAGCAAACTTGGGATGTAGGCTCCCAACGACTAATTACTCTGAAATCGCGACCATATTTTTCTGCTTTTCCTTCTAAAAAAGTCCTGAATGTTCTCCAACCTAAATCTGATATGGCTCTGGATAATTTACGGTTCTTAATCATACCAGAAACGTTTAAATCTTCTAAAACAATTGTTTGGTTTTCACGAATTATTTCAGTAGATAATTTATGTAGAAAATCTGTCCTTGTATCTTTCAGCGTGGCATGGAATTTAGCTACTCTAATCCTGGCTTTTTCATACCTTTTAGAGCCTTTAGTTTTATGAGATAATGACTTACTTAACTTTCTTAATTTCTTAATTCGTTTTTTCAGTGGCTTAGGAGCATCAATCTTTGTACCGTCACTAAATGTAGCAAAGGTTTTAATACCTAAATCTATGCCTACTGAATTATCAGTTTTAGGTAAGATTTCTGGTTGTATTTCTACTACAAAACTCAAGAAATATCTATGAGCTGAATCTTTGATTACTGTTACTGATGATGGAGCAGTAGGTAATTCTCTTGACCATACAATTTTCAGCTTTCCAATTTTGGCTAAATAGATTTTATGTTGACCAACTTTAAAGCCTCCCTTTGTAAATCTAGCAGTTTGCTTTGATTTTCTACTTTTGAATTTAGGAGGTTTAATAGGTCTACCTTTTCTCTTGCCTTGAGTTGATTTAAAAAAGTTTTGATAAGCCTGGTTTAAATCATTCAATGATTGCTGCAATGCTATGTTAGAAACCTCTGACAACCATTCTCTTTCTTCAGTTTTTTTAGCTTGAGTAATAAAAAGCTTTTGTAGTTCTGAATTAGAAGATTTCTTTTCTCCTGATTTATACTTCTGTTGGCAATAAGCTAGACTATCATTCCAAACCACACGGACACAGCCAAATAGCTTGGCTAATCGGTATTTTTGTCCCGGGGTTGGATATATACGGTACTTAAATCTAGCTTTCATAACTTGACGCATCAAACTAACAACATGATAACATATTTATTGAAAAAAAATCAACCCGCAAGCAATAAAAAGTCGCCCGCTTATGGGCGAGGCTTGAGACCCATTTTTTCGGTCAACCTAAATTAAACTATCTCAAACTAGGCCCTAAGGTATTTGCCAAATGATTCTGGGTTCTGGCATTTAATTTTTAGTTCTGGCATATTTATTATTTCCTTTAAAAGTGATTTATTTTTGTACATTAATTCATTGAAATTGCTTTTCAGATAAATCTCTAGCAATATCTTTAGGAATCACATCATCACTTAAGCCAAAGTTTTCTACTGAGATTCCCTCAGATTTTAAAGTGGGTATCCGTAAGTTAAAAGCAATCACTAATTGATTATTTTCAATATTGATATTAGTTACATTAACTACACTCTTTTCTGTTAACAAACTATCAAGTGGTACTTGAGGAGATGACCGACATCTATATCCATCTATTTCCAGCCATTCAGAAATATTTCTCCAATTTTCGATTCTGCGATCGCGTCTATCGACTAAACTTTTGACATATTTATATATGGTTGCACATAAATCAGTTTCTACACCTTTGGGATTTTTTTCTAGCTTTTTAGCTATTTCTACGGGACTGTAGCCACAGAGTAAACCTCGTAGATGTAGCTTTTCAGTAGGAGTCAAACGCTTTCCTTTAGCAGAAGCAAGGTCTGTATAGAGGGTTTCTAAGTCCCAATTTTGGGCTGCTTCAGCAAATTGTTTGTCGATGGAGGCCATAGTTGAGAGAATTGTTAAAGTTTCTGATGTAATTCTAATATAAGTTCTAAGTTTTATCAGTGTTAGTCTCAGATTGGTTAAGTTATTATGGATATATGATTGAACACTTTCTTTCAATCAAGTTAACTTCAGTAATCACTGATAATTGTTAGTGGAGTAACCAACTAATGGCTTGGGATATTTTAATACAAGCTGCTGCTGGATTTCTTATCGGCGCTGCTGCTGGTTATGCTTTTGCTGCAATCGTTGAAGCCCTATCAAGAGCTTTTGCTAATGTGTGGGAACAATTTGTTGTTGGGATTAAACAAATATGGGGGTATGTAACAGAAGCAACGAAATATTATTTGGCTTTGGTTGCTCAATTCTTAGACAATAACTGGCCGGAGATTGAATCTTATCTAAGACAAGAATTTGGCTATCGTAGCGAGTGGTTACTAGCAGTCTTCAGGAATGGGTTGGATGTAATAGTTGCATTTGTAGATCCAAAACGCTCAGATATGCAGCCAGTTATGATTTCTTTAAAACCTTTAGAAGACAAAGATGTTCAGTTGCCAACGCTCCAAAACAAACCGATAGTTGCTGTATTAAATAGTTAGTTAATAGGAGGTAAAACAAATGGGTTTTTTTGCATGGGTTGGTAGTCTAATAGATCAGTTTTTAAGCTGGTTAGGAGAAGTTGTTAGATACTTTATTGAAGCTTTGGTTTATGCTCTGCAAAAAATCTGGGAAACTTTCGTAGTTGGTGTTCTAATAGCAGCTTTTGGAGCTGGGGCAACCTTATACGTTATTTTTTATGCTGGTGCAGTTCTTGGGGAAACAATAATGGAAATTTGGGACCCCAGATATACAAATAGTAAACCTTCAGAAGTTTTCACACTAAAGCAAGCACCTCAAGATTCGCCTTTACCTGAATATCGTTCAGAAGCAAAGGTACTGGAACTAGAAAATTGGTCTTAATTCCAAAAAGGAGTCAATGATTATGTCACGAATACCTGCTGAAAAAATCTATCTAGAAATTGGTTTTCGTTCTCCAGAAACTTATGGAAATTTAAAGACTATTGAGTTGTTAGGAGTTCCTGGGCAAAGATTAAATAATGGAGAGTGTGTTGTTAATGAAAAAACACAAAAATTCTTTGATAAATTAATCGTCAGAGAACTATTTCGTCAAAGTCGTTTATTGCCCAATTGCAGTTTTGAATATCTCAAAATATGGCTGTATGATACTGAAATAGAAAACAATGAAAGAGGGTATAGTATTCCTACAATTGATAGAGGTGATTTAGAAATTAGGTCTAATATTCCAGGTTCTAAGTTAGAGCGAATTTATGTTCTAGATAATGAGTTAACTGCTCAAGAATACCAAATTTGGAAAAGAGATGCTGAAAATCTTTTCAACCCCTTATTTAGACAATTTATTGCACCACCAGAATTACCATCACTTTTAACTGAAGAATCAATAGCTAACAATCCTTTTACTCAGGTATTTAAGCCATTAGTAGAAGGGATAGAAAAAACAACTGAAGCTCTCGACAAATATGCCAAAATGAAGCAAAGTCTATTTTTTAATGCTTTGATTATTCAAATAGATTGACTGTTGAAATACAGAGAAAGTTAGTTGTTAATTTGAAGTAAAAATTTAGAGGTAGTTATCAATGCCACGCAGCGATCCGCCAAGAGACAGAGAATCACAGTTCCGCCAATATAGTCAGGATAATTCTATGCCAAAAAGAAATAAGAAAAATTTTTTTGATTCGTTGAGTAAATTTTTTGGTGGTAAGAGAAGTTCTACAACTGAAATGTTGTATGGAAAATTGGAGCCAATCTGGGATATAAATATTGCTCCAGTTTTAATTGAAGCATTTGGAAAAGGAACAACTTTACATTTGATACTTTACTTGGAAGGTTATTCTCACGAACTAACTATGGAAGTGTGGGACCCAAAGCACGTTGAAAGCAAACCATCCCAGGTATTTAAATTATCAGGAATAAGTGGTAATGAGATTAATAATTTTCCTAAAGATAGGTCAAAAGCTTCAATAATGACTTTGGAAAATTGGCATGACTAATTTCCTAAATACAATTTCAATAACCCAGGAATAAAAAGAGTTAAATCAGAGTAATTTATTTGGAGTATAACTGTTAGTTGCAATTTATAACTTAAAGGAAAAATTTTCATGCCAAGAGCTGATAAAATAGGATTATTTCGACAAGCAGCAGGAGAAAAAAATACCTCGACGAGTAATGATGTTAATGATACTCTACAGTCTAAGAATGATACAAAATCTAGTTATTCAGAAAAACCAGAATCAAGTATAGATTTTACCTCCTATCTAAGAGAGCCAAAATATACTCTTGAAGATGTTATTTTGCCTCAAACTACTAAAAATCAAATAGACTTAATTTTAGCAGAAATTGAGTATCAGGATTTAATCTATAATGAGTGGGGAATGGGCGAAAAACACAAGTTGGATAAAGCTCTTTCCATTAATTTTTCTGGTCTCCCAGGAACAGGAAAAACCTTAACTGCTGAAGCACTTGCTCATGCACTAAAACTGAAAATTCTGGTTGTTCCTTATCAGCAACTTGAATCTAAATATGTTGGTGAAACACCAAAGAATATTGCTAAAGCATTTGAATTTGCTAGTAGCCAGAAAGCAGTTTTATTCTTTGATGAAGCAGATTCTTTTTTAGGTAAACGTTTAGAAAATGTGACTCAAGCAACGGATACTGCAGTTAATTTAACTCGTAGTGTGATGTTGATGCAGCTTTCTTCTTACGAAGGAATCGTTATTTTCGCAACTAACCTAATTCGTAACTACGATCCAGCTTTTATCAGCAGAATTCGATGGAAAACTCAATTTGATTTACCTGATGAAGAGGCGAGGGCAAAAATTTGGCAAGCTCAAATTCCTAATAAACTTCCATTAGATAAAAATTCAGTAGATTTTTCTGAAATTGCGAAACAGTTTGATGAAATATCTGGTAGAGACATCAAAAATGCTGTGTTCAAAGCTGTAGTTGCTGTTGCTAGGGAAGATAAACCTAAAGAACAAAAATGTGTTACTCAATCTCACTTTGCTCAGGCAATTACTGAGATTATTGAAGCTAATAAGGCAGCATCAAAACAGGAAATAAAGTTAACACCTGTTGATGGTACGGTAGAATTACCTCCTCCATCAAATACAGAAGTTGATGGTACGGTAGAATCACCTCCTCCATCAAATACAGAAAATGATAGTTAGGGTTTGCTGAAAAAGTCTTTTTGCACTTGGCAGGGAGTAGGGAGTAGGGAGTAGGGAGTAGTGAATACTCAAGAGGAATCAGGAGTTGTAGAGGACGTACAAAGGAAAAATTATCCTAAGATTGTTCTGCCTCTTAACTTACGCCAATACTCACTTTTTGAGCTTACCTAGGCAAAAATCTGGTACTTTTTCACTACCTAAAAAGGCTAAAACCTTTATATATCAAGACTTTTCTATTTAATCAGCAAGCCCTAGTTAAACCATGAAACGTTAGGGAAATTTACAAGCGATCGCGAAGCGGTGCGGACGCACTATCGCTCCTCCATTCCACCAAAAAAATGAGGAACATCGCTATTTTTTGCTACTGATACTTCAACATTTGAATGACACATTTATATATCTATAATTCAACTATCAACATGATAGTCTATACAGATAATTAAACCTGCTAGTAACTCTTCAAGGATAGGATTGGAAACTCGCCCAAGATATTTAACAAACCTTTCATTAGCAATACTACGAACTTGAAGCACATTACCCGCAGAGTTGTTATCTAAACCATTTTCATCAGTTTTCGGTATCGAAATCATAAAGGGGCGGTTTTGAAATTTAGGTTGCCATTTAGCTACAGGAATAATAATTCGGACACTGACTGAGCTAAAAATGTTTGAACTAATCACAACTGCTGGGCGAGTTTTTTTGATTTCTTGACCTCTAGTTGGATCTAGTTGTACTAACCAGACTTCTCCTCTTTTAGGATTATTCATTTTCGGTTTCCCAATCTTCTCCATCAAGAATAGAAAACTCTGTTAATTCTGGGTCATTTAAAAAATCTTCAGCAGTTTGAGCTATTGATGCTGTTAATAATTTATGACGCTCTGCTATAGGCAAACGAGAAATTTCTTTGAGAGATAACTGATTTTTAGAATCAACTTGAGATAGCTTCAATTTGTGCTGAATAAACTGAATAAAGTCTAGCACTTCCTGTTGTTTTTCAGGTGGTAATAATTTCAGATTATCTATAATTTCTTGTTCAATATTATTATTTGTTATTGCGGTCATAAAAATAATCTCCAACTCATATAAATCAAGCAAAAAGCTATAACTACCTCAAAAGACTCTTAATTTCCTGCAATACTTCTACCAAAGTAGGAGCATTTGAGGAAATAACATTATCTTCACTTCTATCATGTTTATGATGAGGAAAATTGGGTAAATTTAGCTTTTTATGATGCCTAGTATTGTCATAACGAAAAATCAATTTTTTGGAGGCAGTCATATATTGATATGCGTACATACCACGATTGATGATTGTTTTCACATTTACAAATTCACGCCAATAAAGAATAGAACCATCTATAAAGTTTATTTCACCTACAATAAAACCTCGATCATCTGTTCGTTCATCAGATGTAATACTGAGTGAAGTTACTAATGAGCAAGAGTTAATTGCTTCACGAATTTCTTGAACATAATCCTTAATTAACAAACTCAACCACCTGTAAATTTTCTACTTCTTCACAGAGATTTTTCAGCATCCAAGATTCTCCAATCCATTCGTCTAATTCTAGAGTTTCTGTAAATTCATCATTTTCATATCTTCTGATAAATTCTTCTGTAGATAACTGATATTTAGTCTCAAATTTCTGCAATCTTTGTTTGGTTTGTTCAATACCATCAGACAAAGACTGTAATTCTTTTTCTAATGCTGCTTTTAAAAATATTTTTAATGATTCTGGATGCTGGCATTTAATCTTAAGTTCTGGCATATTTACCTCCTGAGAATATTTTCAATTTCCTGCAATACATCTACTAAATTAGGAGCATTTGAGGAAATAACATTTTCTTGACTACCTTCATGTTTATGGTGGGGAAAATTTGGTAAGTTTAGCTTTTTATGATGCCT
>NZ_JAAHHG010000511.1 GCF_010692555.1 Okeania sp. SIO3B5
CAAATTATCAGGAAAGTATTAAGTATAAATACTCAATTATCACCACTACTATTTTCTTCTGAATTCTGGATTCTGGATTCTGGATTCTGGATTCTTTATACTACATTTTGTCGTGCGGAATGTAGGTTGTAACATAAAAAGTAGCACAAAAATCCGTGGCTTGGCAGGTATTCATGCTATATAAATTATCTTCATTTACCTTGATTGGGAGTCAAATTCTCAGTTAAATATTAAGCATAAATACTTACTAAATCTTTGACTCCTACTGATATCATGTCCGGTTTAATAATTAGACTTTGGTGGAAGGAAGGCAGAAGGCAGGAGGCAGGAGGCAGAAGGTTTTCTCAAGAGTGTCACCTTAATTTTATACACGCTCCGATGCTACCGGACATGATATGACCACTATAATTTACTTCTTACTTCTTTATTTCTTAATGCATGACTTTTGACTTTTAACTTTTGACTTATATTGTTAAACTCCTCCTCTTAGCAATAGCTGAGAGCTAATAGCTGATAGCTGAACCCTTACACCTAAGCAGGTTTTACCCGAGCTTTATTTTCCAAAAGACTCCTAATTGAAGCTTTTTCAATTAATCCAACTAAAGCACCATTCTCATCAATAACAGTTAATTCATTAATTTGCTTTTGTTCCAACAAAGAAACTACTTCTAAAAGAGAAGTTTTAGCTACTACAGTCTCCATATTTATTATAGGTTTAGTTAATTCTTTGACCATAACTAAAGGCCACTCAGAAGTATTAACTACTTTCAAATCATCAACCTTAATAACTCCTACTAACTGCTCTACTTCATTAATAACTAAAAACTGCTTTCTACTATTTTTCCCAATTACATATTCATTCACAAATTCTCTTAAAGAAAGACTTTCTGAAACAATTGGGCTATTAGGAATAATAGCATCTGCTGCAGTTAAGTCCGCAAGAGTACCTTGAATTTCTGCATATTGGGCAGAACGACCAGCATTTTGTAGTAAAAACCAACCAATTAGAATATTCCAAATATTAGGAAAACTACTAAGTAAAAATGTGGGAATTAAACCAGAAATTATTGCCAACCAACCAAATGCTTGACCTACTCTACTAGCAAAAATAATTCCTTTGTAAGGATTATTAGTTATTTTCCAAACAATAGATTTAAGGATATTACCACCATCAAGAGGTAAACCAGGAATTAAATTGAATAATGCTAAAACTAAGTTAATATAAGCTAAAAGTTCAACAATTGATGCTGTTGGTCCGGTAATAGCTGTAAATGTATTAATTATAGTAAATAAACCAAATAAAACTATACTTACTAACGGACCTGCAATTGCCACCCAAAATGCTTCTCCAGGAGTTTTTGATTCTCTATCTAAACTAGCTAAACCTCCAAATAAAAATAGGGTAATTGATTTGACTTCTATTCCTTGAGATAAAGCAACAAAACTATGACCTAACTCATGAGCTAGAACAGAAGAAAATAATAATAATGCTGCTATTAATCCTAATATCAGTGGTAATATTCCACCTAATTCTGGAAATTGCTCTGCTAAGTTGCTACTATAAGTTAAAGTGACAAGAAATAAGACAATAAACCAGGATGAGTTAATGTAAAATGGTATGCCAAATAGGTTGCCTACATGAAAAGATTTATTCATAAATTTATCCTCTAAGTTAATAATCTTTAATGTAAGCATTCAGCTATTAATTGATGGCTGAATGCTTACTCTTTAATTAAAGGAATTTCTTCCTCTTTTAAATCTATATATTTACTGTAACAAAATGTAAATCAGCTTTGTTGTTTCTTAATATAGTGGTATCCCTCCTTCTATGTTCGGTCATTTCAGTTATCAGTTAGCCTTCTATGATCGGAGCTACGCTAACAGTTGTCAGTTATCAGTACCTCTGCAATAAGAAGGCTTAAAACCTGGAATATTCTCTTTTTTTTATCCCTTTTAAGGGGTGCATCTCATAGCAAGCAAAAATACTTTTTTCCTATATATTTCCTGTTTCCTGTTCCCTGTTCCCTGTTCCCTAAAAGCAATAACTTTTTGGCTTTATTCACGCATTGAGATGCACCCCTTTTAAGGGAAGGCTATTGACCAGAATTTTTCAGTCATAGAGAAATTAACTAAATTATTTTCTGATATTAAATTTATGATTATTTTATCATTATATAGCCTTATTCAATTCACCTCAGATACAAGATTTGGAATTTCAGGGAACAAGCAAGAAATTAGATGTAATACCAAGGATGATAAATGGTAAGCATTCAGCCGTCAGCCAGCCTCCTACCGGAGGAACTGCGTTATCAGCTATCAGCTATTGCTTTTAGTTTATGATTAAAGCTTTATTAATTGTCTTACTACAAAAGTTGGCTCTCTTGCCTTTAAAGTCTATATTAATTTAAAAACTGTCTTATATGATAGATTGTTGTTGCTGATAGCTGAATGCTGAGTGCTGAATGCTTACGATAAATGTTTGCTACAAATAACTTTCTAGGTGATAGGTGGTAGTAATATCATGTCCGGATAAGAGCGTGATAAAAAACTTTCTCCTTCAACTCCAGTTATTCTTCTTCCTTCTTCTTTCTTCCCTCCTGACTCCTGACTTCTGACTCCTGACTCCTAAGTCGTTATTTATTTATAACTGTTCAACCGGACATGATATAAGCATTCAGCCGTCAGCTATCAGCTATGAGTTATTAGCTCATTATCAGCTCAAAAGAGGAATTAGTCTCCAAGGAGAATTAAAACTTATAAAAAAAATGTCTTCAGCTAACCTTAGTAATTTCTTGAATATGTTTAAAAGCTGTTTGCGCAGCATTCCGTAGGAAATGCTGAATGCTGATAGTTGAATGCTTACAGGTGGTAGGTGATAGGTGCTAGGTAAATTATTAATTGTTAGTTATTAATTATTTACTAGCCAGTTTATTTGTAACATTCTTTTTTCACGCTTGGTATAACTTAACTGGGCGATCGACACATTAAGGTTAGCTAAAAGCGAACAATTTTTTCATAAGCTGGAATTTTCCTTGGAGACTAATTCCTCCTGAGCGTGTGATAATCAGTTAATAACTTATAGCTGAATACTTACAATAGTAAATACAATAGTTATTAATGAAGAATAAACCTTTATGGATAGGTTTGATGAGTGGAGGAATAACTGCAATTGCAACAGCTATTGTTACAATGGTTTATTCCCCAACTTTTCTCAACAAAACTCACCGGAATTATACGATCGCTTGTACGGCAGGTATTACCAGTTTTCTTGCAACATTTAGCTTGGGTATTATAACTGCCCAAAAACTTCGTTGTTCAACTAATAGGCTAGAGAATTATCTAGTGGGTATTTCTGAAGGAAAATATAATCTTAGAATTCCTATTTATGCTAATGACGAACTACAAGATTTGACTAAAAAATTTAATTCTATGGCTGAGGTGATTTGTAATCTTATGATTAATATAAAAATTAGAGAAGAAAGCAGCGAACAAGATAAAGAAAAAATCGCTAGTCAAGTTATAAAATTGTTAGATAAAGTAGATACTGCTGCTCATGGTCAAATTTATGTAAAACTCAAAGTTAGATGCGAAGAATTGGGGGTAATATCTTATTGTATTAATATGACTCTCAACAACTTCCTGAAACTTGTTAAAAAAATCAATTCTGATAGTCAAGAAATTATTACTCTAATCGCAACAGATAGTAAAACTATTTTTCAAAACTTATCCCGAGAAAGTAAGTTGCAAGCAGAAGAAATAGATTCTTTCCTAACATCTTTAGAAGCGATAGTTGATACCTTTTATCAAAGAGCATATAAAGCATGGGAAGCTGAACAAGTTTATCAAGAAATTAGTAATTATGCTTCTACAAGTTACCAGTCAATAGGCAATATTTTTCAAGAAATTATGGCAGGATATATGTTGATTTCAGAAATTCATCACAAAGTAAAAAGATTGACTGAGTATAATTATGATTTAAATAAAATTCAAGCTTTAGTCGAGCAAATGAATATTCACAGTAAAATTTTGTTACTAAATACTGCTATTTTTGCTTATAGGAAAACCACCAACGAAGATCTACTAAAAATAGCAATAAAATTGCAAGAAATGGCAAATAATTGGGATTTAATCAAGAAAAGTTTAGAACACTTTCAACACAATGTTCAAAGTTTAAATCTGACTATTTATGAGAATAATATAGTTGTAGAAGAATTCCCACAGCAAAAATTAGGAGAAGAAGTTAAGCAAGGATTAACTAAAATTGTTCAGAATATCTATAAATTTAATAACTATATAGATAATGTTGCATCTTTAGGAGAAAATCAGACTGATAATCTACAAAAAATCACAGATTTTTTACAAATTATCCACAAAAAAAATATCGAAAAAAGTCAAGTGACAAAACAATTATATGATTCTTCACAGAAAATTATGAATATTACAGAAAGTTTAGCAGAATCAGTTAAACATTTTACTTTAGAAAAAACAGAATAATTATTGAGTTAGAGATAAATTTCAAAATCTAATAATAGAAAATTTTGAGGATAAGTTAGAGGCCAAGCATTAAGTAAGCACTTTTTTTTACTAATATGACACCTATCTCTCGGTTTTATATTGATTTATTTCTACTTATTTAAGAGGCGATCATTAGATAAATTTTATCTGAATATTGAAGAAAGAAAAATGGGTGCATCTCATAGCAAGCAAAAATACTTTTTTCCTATATATTCCCTGTTCCCTGTTCCCTGTTCCCTGTTCCCTGTTCCCTAAAAGCAATAACTTTTTGGCTTTATATCATGTCCGGATAATTAGTTATAAAAAAACTTTCTCCTTCTTCTGCTGTTGTTCTTCTTTCTTCCCTCTTTCCTCCTGACTCCTGACTTCCCCTCCTGGGAGGGGGAGGGGCGAGGGGTGGGTTGACTCCTGACTCCTCCGTAGTTATTTATTTATCACTGTTCAACCGGACATGATATTATTCACGCATTGAGATGCACCCAGAAAAATATTGCTTTGTCTGAGTTTGAAGCTTTTTATCTGTCCTAAACTTTCCTTCGGCTGCTATATTATATTTTCCAAAAATTCAATTCTCAAAAGTTATTTTTCAACAAGCCAAAATACAGTTATGAAGAACTTTAGTTGGAGAAAAATTTTCTTCTTGGGCAGGTGCAAGTGATATCATGTCCGGTTGAATACTTACATTTTGGAGGAAGGAAGGCAGCTATGCTGGAGGCAGGAGGCAGAAGGAAAGAAAAGGTTAGAAGGGAAAAGGTTTTTTTATCACTGATTATCCGGACATGATATGACTCAAGAAAAAAGGCATTGCTGAGGGGTGGGATGAATATAATAGGCGTTGCTGAATACTGGGATGATTTCGCCTGACACGGGGACACGGGGACACGGGGACACGGGGATTATGGTTTCTGCTCTGTGACAAAATCATCCCGCAATTATGCAATGCCATATAATATCATGTCCGGTTGAATACTTACACTTTGGAGGAAGGAAGGCAGCTATGCTGGAGGCAGGAGGCAGAAGGGAAGAAAAGGTTAAAAGGGATAAAGTTTTTTTATAACTGATTATCCGAACATGATATAAGTGGTAAGTTAAGTGGGGGCAGGCATCCTGCCTGTCCCTGCCTGTGGTGAAAATATCAGGAACTGGCAAGTATAAACGGGTAAGATGCCCATTCCACTTCCACAAAACTATTATTTTTACACCAGACGCTTCATCAGAAATCAAGCTTTTCGAGCAATAACATTTGCCCATAAGGAACGACGCCAGGTAATATCAATGTCCACAAAGCCAATTTCTCTCAGCCAATCTACCACTGTCATAATAGGGATATGCTGGTCATAGCGTCGATCGTGATCCCAAAAATGATTCCATTCCTCATCTGTTGCCCCTACCTCATAAGCTGCTCTTTTCCATTGTTCATTATAGCGTTCATGGATCTGACTATTAATCCCACGAAAGATGTCGGAGTAAGAGAATAAACCATCAGACTTTAACCACCGATGTACATTGTGGAACAATTGTTTTTTATTGGCATCATTTAGATAATGCAGACTAATGTATGAGATAACGTAGTCAAAGGTGGCTTCTTTGAAATCAAGTGTCATGAAATCCTGCTCATAGAGGTGGATTTGCTCATTACTCGCAAAGCGCTGCTGACAAAAATCGATCATCTTACTGGAACTATCTACAATATGAACATCAGCTTGTGAGTAGCGTTCTAGCACAGCAGCGGAAAGATTACCAGTGCCACCACCGAGTTCAAGGATATTCGGCGCATCTAATTCATTTTGTAAGTTATCCAGCGTTACCTCAAGATTTTCTTCGTACCAAGGAACCCACAAACGGATGAGTTGATTATATTGTCGTGCCAGTGAGTCAAATTCTGCTTGTATGTAAAAGGAACGTACCACACCAACTGTTAATTTAATACGAGTCCATAAACCCCCACTTTTGACAAATTCATCGAACTCAATGAGACCATTACCATTGACATCAGCTTGTTGCATCAACCTTTCGATTTCACGATCGCTGACGTTAATATTTAACCCATAAAGTAACTCTTGTAGTTCACCAGTTGAGATAGTACCGTTGTTATTCAAATCAATTAGGCGAAAAATTTCTAATAAATCGTTTTTAGAAGTTATATCGACTTTATCTACAATCCATTGAGAAAACTCGTCAAACTCAATCGTATTGCTTACATCTTGATCGGTACTAATGAAGATGGACTCTATATCTTCAGTGCTTGGGTTCATTCCTAGATAACGCAGAACATTCATTACCTCTTCAGGCGATAATGAGCCATTACCATCAGTATCAAATGAATCAAAGACTTGTTTCAATTCATCAAGAGATAATTGTGTAGTTTCTTTAGACATTACTTAAGTATTTTTTCAAGTTATACCGTTATTCTTTGATTAGCTCACTCCCAGGAGGGGAATTATAGAGGAGGTAGTCGGAAAAATTGTCCCTTGGTTTGTTTGCCATAATCCTCCCAAAATACTAGCTTTTTGCAGCTCTTGCCACTGAAAAGCTGAC
>NZ_JAAHHG010000512.1 GCF_010692555.1 Okeania sp. SIO3B5
TCCAGGAATTGCATCTTGCTTCAAACGGAAAGCAGGTATCCAGAAAGAATGAATAACATCTTCAGCAGAAAGGTTACTTGTATATCTTTGTTGACAGGAATATGGAGTTCCCCTGCTAGAACACCACTTTCAGGATAGTTAATCAGCCAGCCATACTGAATTCCTGTAATGTCAACAACTACATCTGCTGGGTTTGCTCCTACTTCAGGAGTTGCCCCAAAGCCATATTTGCTCACTTCTTTTTTGGCTACATCTTCTGACTCCATTCCTTCAACATCTGCTATTAGGGGAGCTGCCAGAGCTGTTCCTGACTGCACTGTTTGCCGATCAGATGAAGAAACATGAGCTACTTTTGTTCCTGCTGGATCGAACCCACCCATCTGTCTGTATACATCTACACTGTAGATACCAAGACCAATTACAATTATGGATGGAATTGCCGTCCAAAATATTTCTAATGGTAAATTTTCCCTAAAGGCAGCACCATCACCATCGTCTCCTTTTCGTCTACGAAATTTAATTGCAGAGAAGACGATTGTTCCTTCTACAACTAGAAATAAAGCTGCTGCTATAGTAAACATGACGTCAAAAAAACCGTCTACCAGAGGAGCTTGTACTGATGCTTGCTCTGGTAATAGACCATGATTTTGACCTAACCACACGCTAACTATGGTGACTATTATACCAACTACTAGGGTGATTACTGAGACCGGTATTTTTTCTTTTTCTTCCATATTTTACCTCATTTACTTACTCTTCCTCCCCCTAGTCTAGGTAGAGGAGCGTTTGACTTTTTGTCATACTCAACTATATAGGTTAAACTAAGTTTCTACTTATAAATTAGATACAATTGTTACTATTTATAAAAATTATAGATTATCTTTGTTTTTCTGAGATTTCTCTGGAGAAAGTTTATATTGTTTTAACTATTTCCCTCAAAAACTACCCCACAGTTTGTATAAATAGAGTTACATTGAATATGTACTTTTAAATTGCATACTTTAATTTATTAATTTATTTTAAATTAAAGAAAAAGTTAAGAATAAAAAAATGGCAAGAACGGTAACAGACAGAACAGTAAACTGTAAATAAAATTCAAATCAGAAAACTTTCTAAAGCACAACAATTCTTCAGATAGTATCGCTTATAGTAACAAAAATCAGACACATTAATAATTGTCAGATGTTAACTAGCTATCAGCTATCAGCTATCAGCTAAAAATTCGAGGGTTTAAGTCCCCCTGTATATTTGAAAAAGCGCGTGGTGCTTGTTAATAATAAGGGTTTTATCCTCCATCACACAGGCAACTAGAGGCTGATTGCTACTTCAATTTAGCAAGATTTTAGCTAAACCGTCGAGAAGCCTCACACTATAATTTTCAATTTGGTGTGAGATGAATCGGCGGTAAGCGTAAAATCTGATTGCGGAGCTAGGCGCGTAGTTTTCGATTTGCAGAAAGGGCGGCGGGGCATCCCGTCCTTAAAGCTCGCTCTTGTCCGATGCAATAGCAGGACTGCGAAGCGAGAAGCCCATACTATACCGAATGGTTAGTGTGGGAGTATGTCACATTAAAGCTAATAAAAAACTTATGGCCAATTCTGTTTTAAATAACAATACAATTATTCCCTCTCAGTCTCCAGCACGCGATCGCATTAGTGGTTTGGTTTGGAAACTATGTGTAGCAACCCTACTACTAATGGCTATTGGTAGTGCTACCAGGGTTATGAATGCTGGTTTGGCCTGTCCTGACTGGCCGTTGTGTTATGGTCAATTAGTACCAATGGCACAGATGAATCTGCAAGTATTTTTAGAGTGGTTTCATCGACTAGATGCAAGTTTAATCGGCTTTGGCGCGATCGCTCTCATGGGTTTATCATGGTGGCATAAACGAGAATTACCTGGTTGGCTACCTTGGGCATCAACTTTTGCTCTAGGACTAATAGTTTTTCAAGGCGTACTCGGTGGATTAACTGTTACAGAACTGTTACGCTTTGATATTGTCACCGCTCACCTGGGTACTGCTTTGCTGTATTTTATGACTCTATTAGTTATAGGTGTATCAATGATGCCATACACAGGTACGGGTAATGTTGGTAAACTACCTTGGGTAGGACTAACTGCTGCAATTTTAGTTTATTTACAAAGCTTACTCGGTGGGTTAGTTGCCTCTCAGTGGGCATTGCATCAATGTTTTGGAGTGGCGGAACTTTGTAAAATAATGAATAGTCATATTGCTGGTGTTGTTCCTCCGACTTTAGCAATATTGACATTAGTAGTAATGGCATGGCGCACCTCTGCCTTACATCCGCTGCTGCGAAAGTTAGCAAACTGGGCTGGTTTATTAGTATTAGCTCAGATTGGTTTGGGGGTTATGACTTTCCGGTTACGTCTGCAAATTGAGTTGTTAACCGTATCTCACCAAGCCGTAGGAGCAGCATTACTGGGAACTTTAGTAGCATTTACTGTTATTGCTTTACGCGATCGACAATTTGCAAAGGCTTAATTGTTAAGATAGATACAGTAATATACCCCTCTTTTGTGAGTTATTAGATTAGAAAGGGCGTTGCATAAATGCGGGATGATTTTAATAGTCTTGAGTCTTGTGGAATGGGCATCTTGCCCGTTCCTGATATTTTCGGGCAAACAGGATACTCACCCCACTTATATTCATCCCGCCCCTCAGCAATATAGCTAACATTATGTTCGGATAATTACTTATAAAAAAGTTTTTGTTTGTAGTTTTACTCTAGTGCTTACAATACTTATACAAGGGCTAAAGCCCTACTACAAGCAATTATAACTGTTTTACCGAACATGATATAACATCACAAATTAACTGGTACTAATATCCGTTTTTATACTGCTCATAAACTTTAGACTACGGAAAAAATAACCAGTTTAAACAGAAAATTAACAAACTAAGAATCTATGCAAGAAGTTATTTCTCATCATCTTCCACGACGCCATGATAATATCCTACAAGTACTCAAAAGTTATTATCAACTAACAAAACCTAGAATTATTCTGCTGCTACTAATTACAACAGCAGCCGGAATGTGGTTGGGAGCAAAAGGAGAAGTCTCTCCCCTTCTATTATTCGTGACATTAACAGGTGGTGCATTAGCTTCTGGTGCAGCTAACGCTATTAACTGCATCTACGACAGCGATATTGACTATATTATGGAGCGTACTCGTTGGCGTCCTATTCCTTCTGGTAGAGTCAAACCCCGCGATGCTTTAATTTTTGCATTCACTCTAGCAGCTACATCATTTACTTTGCTCACAGTATTTGCTAATTTACTAGCAGCACTGTTGGCAATGTCTGGAATAGTTTTCTACGTTGGTATTTACACTCACTGGTTAAAACGTCATAGCGTCCAAAATATTGTAATTGGCGGTGCTGCAGGTGCTATTCCCCCATTAGTAGGTTGGGCGGCTGTTACAGGTGAATTGAGTTGGGCAGCTTGGTTGTTGTTTGCCATCATCTTTATTTGGACTCCACCTCATTTTTGGGCTTTGGCAATTTATATTCGCGATGAATATAAGGAAGTGGGTGTGCCAATGTTACCTGTAATTGAAGGAAATGAGGAAACAGCCAAACAAATTTGGGTTTACACTCTGATTTTGATTCCGATGACTTTGTTGTTGGTTTATCCATTGCACGCGAGTGGAGCAGTTTATGCAGTATTAGCAACTCTCCTCGGTGGAGTTTTTATCCAGAAAGCTTGGCTATTATTAAAAGAGCCTTCCAATAAAGATGTGGCGCGATCGCTCTTTAAGTATTCCATTTACTACATGATGTTATTGTGTTTGGTAATGGTGATTGACAGTTTGCCTTTGACTCATGGAATCACTACTGCTCTAGTGGATAATTTTCAGACTTTGATTAGTAGCGCGATCGCAATTTTATCTTAGTTACTACTATTGGACAATAGTTAGACAATATAATTTTGTTTGAGGTAGGCAAAATGCCTGCCTTTTAGTTTGACAATTTGTAGTAGGAGTTCTTAAAACTGTTACGAGAAAGCTAAAATTACAGCGACCAACAACAGCATTTGAAGCTAGAGAACTGACAACAGCATCTGAGTCTAGAGAAATAAAAACTAGAGAAATTTCATGGAGGTCAATCTAATTTGAAAACCTTGAATATACAGAAGTTTTAAAAAATAAATTTTTAATAGTAATATTGTTGTGTTTATTATCTTAAAATAAATATTATTGACTTACAAATTTTACATTATAGCGGTTTTCACCCTGGTGAGGTACATCAACAGCCTTGCCTTTTAAGGGGATAATAAGTGGTTGAGGGATAGGGAAGAAACATCGCCATATCCAATTGACCAAAAGAAAGTAAACTACAGTATTTTAATACTCCTACTTGAGTAGGAAATACTGATAACTGATAACTTAAAACTGATAACTGAAATGACTTTATCAACTATCATCAACATCGCAGTCACTCTCATTTTTATTTACTTGGCTTTTAGTTTTATCATTTTGGCAATTCAGGAAAGAATATTCTTTAACTTAAAAGCTAATAAATTAAAAGATTTTATTTATGAATTGTTAGGAGAGGAACAACAAAAAAATAAATCCGACAAGAGTGATTCTCTTACAGAAAGATTTTTTAACAAATATTTAATCTTGTCTGCTAATCCATCTCAATCATCAAAGGTAAAACAACAAAAAGTATTAATATCTAAGAAATTAGAACGAATACCTGCTGAAGAATTTGTTGCAAATTTAATAACCCTAGTAGCAGAAATATTAAATTATGAAGATGGAGATTTCTATAATAAGTATGAATTAACCCAAATCATGGAAGATATTAAGAACAGTGATTATTTTTCTGAAAAAATCAAACTAGAGTTTTCTCGAATGGCACGAACAGCTATCAATAGATTTCAAGACAAAAAAGAGCAAATTAACTATTTAGATAAACAACTTCAATCTTGGTATAATAGGTCAATAGAAGAGGCTTTAGAAATTGACGATAGAGAAAGCAAAAATATTTCTATTATCTTATCTGTAATAATTGTTTTGATGTTCAATATTGACACAGTAAACATTATTGATAATTTATCAAAAAGCGAAATTACCTCAAATATCAGCAATACAATAACAGAAGTAATGGTCTCAAATTCTCAATCTACTCCATGTTCTGACCTAGATAATGACACTGAACTCGATTGTATTCAAGATCAAGTAACTACGACTATGATGGCTTTGGATAGAATTGATATTTTTCCTATTGGATGGAATTTTTCAGAACCACTAAAAGAACAGTTTAAACCCTTGGATTTTCCTCATATTATTAAAGCTGTTACCGGATGGATTCTAAGTATTATTGCGATTTCTCAAGGAGCGCCTTTTTGGTTTAACATTCTGAATGATTTAATTAATTTTAAATCAAGTAAATCAGCAAAAAATTAATCGTAAAAATAATCGCAGGGCCTATCCTTAACAGGTTGAGTATCTAACCGAATACGACGATATTTTTTGGAGATTTGTCGCAAATTTCTTTTGTATTCAGGTGTTAACTCAATGTCAACTACAGGAGTATTATTCGACATCTATTCCTTCCCACATTTCAGAAAGAGGAATGCGTTCTCCAGATTTTGCTTCTTGCAATGCTCTCCTAAGACTAGCTTTTATTTCTTCAACTGGAGTATCGTCTGGGTCTGGTTCAATTTCTTCTGTTACTTCCGGAAAGAGTAGGATAACTCGCACTTTTCCTGGGATTGAATTTTCAATGGGGCGATCGAGGAATAATTGCCCTTTTTCATCGAGAGTTCCTGTTACTTCAATAGCTTTCATGTGTGTTCTTTTTATAGTAGTTTAGGTGAATTATATTATAGTTTATCACTATTTATCTGCCAATTTTCATCATAAATTATAGTTAGTTTCCCACTATGGGATTATTACCGAATAATTAAGGTAAAATGCCTCTCCTTTAAAGGATAAACAATGAATTAATTTTTCTTTTATTCAATCCTCTTCCTTTTAGGGAGAGGTAATTATCAATTATCAATTATCAATTATTGAAAATATACTTTGCTTAACTCAACTTAAGTTTTATCTACAGGTTTTGTAACCATTCACGAAACTCACGAAGTAAAGAATTTTCCCCTTTTTCCCCTCGTCTAGTGAGAAAATTCAAAATAACTGACTTGGATAAAATTGGCAAAACATTTGACTTTTCTTGCTCCTGATAACTGCCATTTTGCAAACAATAAATAAATAAATTTTCCCCATCAAATCTCCATATTTCTCCGATACCTAAAGCAGCATAAATTGTTAAACGATCTAAAGAACTACTGGTAATATCAATCTCAATTGCCAAGTCTGGAGGTGGATCTATATTAAAGTCAAATTGAATTTTACCTCGTACTAATGCTTCATTGGTAATGTAATAACATTCATCTGGTTCAATTCCTTTTTGCAAATCTTCTCGACTTAATGTTGTTGAACCAAGACTTGATATTTCTAACCCTAATACTTCTGTTGTTGTTTGTACCAGTCGTCCTAAAAAATCTTTATTAATTTCATGCTCTGGCAAGGGAGTCATAATTTCTAATGCACCTTGATCGTAGGTCAATTTTTGACTAGGATTTTCTGCTAAATCTAACAATAATGCTTGATAAGTTTCCCATCTGATTCCAGTTAATACTGTTCTGTTTTCTGGTTTAAATAAAGTTTTAGTCATTGTGTTATATTATGTTCAAATATTTATACTTCGGGTAAATAAAGGCAGAAGACAGAAGGAAAAGAAAGGTTCAAAGGGAGAAAGTTTTTTTATCGCTGATTACCCGAGGATATTATTATACAAAATCTATCGACGTTTGCTACGAATACGCAAGGTTATTTGTAGTCGTTATATGATGTCCGGTTGAATAGTTATAAATAACAACAGAGGAGTCAGGAGATCCCCCCTAATATCATGTCCGGTTGAATACTTATTATTAAGGTAGTAGGGGAGTAGGGGAGTAGGGGAGTAGGGGAGTAGGGGAGTAGGGAAAATAGAAAGATTTAC
>NZ_JAAHHG010000513.1 GCF_010692555.1 Okeania sp. SIO3B5
TTGAAGCTTTATAAAATTGGAATAAATTGCCGGAAAAATGGCAAAAGTTAGTCAAGCGTAATAATCAAGGTTATGCAGACTCCCAAGGGAAAATTTGGGCAGCACCTTATCAATGGGGTACAACATTAATTGCTTATCGAGTTGATAAATTTAAAACTTTGGGATGGCAACCTACGGACTGGAGCGATCTATGGAGAGAGGAGTTACGCCATCGATTTTCTTTGTTAGATCAACCTAGAGAAGTTATTGGTTTAACTCTGAAAAAATTAGGCAAATCTTATAATACTAAAAATCTTAGTAAAGTTGAAAATTTAAAATCGGAATTGGTTAAACTAAATCAACAAGTTAAATATTACGCTTCTAATAATTATTTACAATCTCTAATTACTGGAGATACTTGGTTAGCTGTTGGTTGGTCTAATGATATTTTACCACTGATTAAAACTCGCACAGATATTGCTGCGGTAATACCTAAATCTGGTACAGCTTTATGGTCAAATTTATGGGTTAAACCTGCTGCTAGTGCGGAGACTTCCTTAACAGAAAAATGGATTGATTTTTGTTGGAAACCTGAGATAGCAGAACAAATGTCTTTAATAACTCAGACTACTTCTCCAGTAATACCAGGGATAAAAACAACTGAATTGACTTCAGAAATTAAAGATAATTCTTTGCTATTACCTCCAGAAGATATTCTAGAAAAAAGCGATTTTCTCTATCCACTTGCAGATAGCACTATTGAACAATATCGGCAATTATGGCAAGAAATTCGTCAACCAGTAATTAGCTCTATATAGGGTTTACTGAAAAAGTCTTTTTCAGGAGTAGGGGAGTGGGGGAGTGGGGGAGTAGGGAAGTAGGGGAGATGAGAATAGTTAGAAGAAACAAGGAATTATAAAAAAGATAGCCTTAAAAATTTTCAGAGTGATTTTTCAGCTTTTACTTCCCAAAAATACTCACTTTTTGAACCAGAGCAACTGAAAAGCTAATACTTTTTCAAGACATAAAAAGCCTAAAATTAATATCAGTCAATGCTTGGATATTTAATCAGCAAGCCCTAGTTAAGAGGAACGGAGAAAAAAATTTAATTAGGGTTTACTGAATAAATCTCAAATAATTACCAGATAAAGATTTTAGCCTTTTTAGGTATTGAAAAAGTACATGGTTTTCAGCTCTTTATGCTCAAAAAGGAGCGCATTTTTAGCAAAAGTTGGGCAAAAAAATTCTTCCCTACTCCCCTACTCCCCCGCTCCTCTACTCCTTAAAAAAGACTTTTTCAGCAAACCCTAATTAGGAGGTAGTGGGAACAATTGTTAGAGTGATTTTTCTGGAATTATTCTGCTTTTTCTGCTAACTTTTTGAGGGTTTTGGACGTGATGGAAGGATGAGAAATTGAGATGATTATTTTTACTATTTTGACTGGTTTTGTAGATTTTGGTATGCTTTGGCTTTAGCAAGGGTAATAATATGTTCTAGAAATAAAAAGTCATCCATTTCCCTTTTTTATTCTGTAGTTAAGTCTCCCATTTTTGAACGATAAATGAGGTATTCTAGCTGTTCTTTTGTTTCCTCAGAATATTGGAATTGCGTCAATGTTTCTGAAGTTGTTCCTCTAGCAATGAAGTCAATAAATTCATCATAGATTTTGTTTTTTTTGCGTTAGTGTATTTGTCATTTTTTTTAGGAGCAATAAGTAATGGGTATTGTTTTTCTTCTGAGGAGTCAGGAGTCAGGAGTCAGGAGTCAGGAGGGAAGAAAGAAGAAGGAAGAGGAAGAATAGGAGAAGAAGGAGAAAGTTTTTTTATCACGCTCTTATCCGGACGTGATATTATAGTAGCTTAACTTAAAAATGAGACGTTTTGTCGTCTGAAACTTCCTTATAGTAAAAAAGCTTTGTCTCAATCTAAAGTTAAATGACTATATTATAGAATCCGGTTATTGCGCAGCATTCCGCAGGAAATGCTTACATATATGTTTATCATTCTATCCACACTGTAATATTAAATCTCCCCATCTCCTAATCTCTCCCTATTTATTATTCTGTAGTGTTAGTAATAAATTCAAAGTCTTTAGGCGAACTAAATAAACTTCTACCAAATCTATAATCAATTTCTACATCACAATTTAATGGAGGATTTTCAAAGTCACAAAAATAGGCAGCAATTGGTTTTTTATTACGGGGTTCGCATACTTGTAAGTTATAACCATATTGTCTAGCTACATTACCAAAATGATTAATAAATTTATAACGTTCTATGTAACCTTTATTATCCCAATTTAATTTTCTGACTACCAAAATTACCCAAGCATCATCGGAGTCAACAAACCAAGTATAAATAAGTTCTTCACCAAAGAAATCTTGAGTTAACCAAAGACTAGGAATACTTGGTTGAGTTTGAGATAAAGGAGGTTGAGGTAGCTTAGAAATTTCATTTCTAGGACAGGTGGGAAAAATAATTTTCGGGGCGGCAGTGACACTCAGAAGGAAGAGGGAAGAAGGAAGAAGGAGGAAGGGAGAAATAAGAAAGAATAGGGAAGAAGGAAGAAGTAAATATTTAGTCATTATTTAGAAGGAAGAATTCAATAATGGATAATTGATAATGGATAATTGATAATTACCTCTCCCTAAAAGGAATAGGATTGAGTAAAAAGAAAATTTTTTCTTGTTTCTCCTTTACCTGCCATATTAATTTTTTTGATAATATCATTTCTGGGTAATTAGCGATCAAAAAACTTTCTCCTTTTCTTCCTCTTTATTCTTTCTTATTCTTTCTTCCCTCCTGACTCCTGACTCCTGACTCCTGACTCCTCCGTCATTTATTTATAAGTATTCAACCAGACATGATATAACGCATTCCTGGTAGCTGAGTAACTAATCCTAATAACTCCAACTGTAATAGAGAACTAGAAACATCTCCTGGCGATAAACCTGTTTTTTGGACAACTAAATCTACAGGAATAGCTTCACTAGAAATATGTTGAAAAACCTTGGCTAAAAGAGGTTCTAAATCTGGAATAGAATCCCGTTTATTCTCCTCAAATAAAGATAATTGTTCGGGAGGTTCTACCACATCAATATCTAATGGTGGTATTGCTCCTAACATTTCTAATAACTTATCCATAGTAATCGGAATTACCTCTGCACCATGATTAATTAACTGCAAACAACCATGAGATTTTTCGTCATCTAAACGAGCAGGTAAAACATACACATCTCGACAAAATTCATTTGCCATATCTGCAGTAATTAAAGCACCGGATTTTTTAGGAGCTTCCATCACTAACACTGCCCTACTTAATCCTGCAATAATTCTATTACGTTGGGGAAAATGTTTAGAATTTGGTCTCGTACCTGCCGGATATTCACTAACAACTAACCCCTGTTTAATAACCTTTTCCGCAAGAGTTTTATTTTCCTTGGGGTAAACTGTATCAACCCCATTACCAAAAACAGCAATTGTTCGTCCCCCTGCTTCTAAACAAGCTTTATGCGCCTCAGTATCAATTCCCATAGCTAGTCCAGAAACAATAGTAAACCCACTTTTTGCCAAGGTTGAACTTATTTTCCTAGTCCAACGACGACCATATTCCGTGGGGTAGCGAGTACCGACTATGCCTACCGTGGGAGTAATACCGAGAATTTCTTGGGAGTCAACTATGCCTCGATAATATAGCAGGGCAGGCGGTGTCGGAATTTCTTGCAAAAGGCGTGGATAGTCTGAGTCTGCTGGAGTCCAGAAATCAGGATTTTTGGCCGTGTGTTCTTCTATCAGTTGTTTTGGATCGAGTCGCGATCGCTCTTCCACTACTTTCTCTATCTTCTGACGGCCAAATCCTGGCACTTGGCCTAATTCTTTGGGGCTGGCTGTCCAAGCTATTGCTAAAGTCCCGAATTGTTGTTTGAGTCGTTGTAGAGCAATTGGACCTATACCACTAATTTTGGCCCATGCCAGCCAGTAGGCACGTTCTTCTATCAATTATTTCTCCTTTTGAGCAATGGTTGTTTCTACAGCGCTTTTCAAGTTGATGAACCACATTTTCACAAACAAAAACCCTGTAGGGAGGTTCCATGGAACCTCCCTACTGTTGTCTACTAATTATGAAAACCGCTGTAAACTTATTTTAGGGGTTCCTGCTCTCCTGGCATTTATAGCAAAAGGCAGAGGGCAGAAGGAAAAATATTAGTTTGTCTAGAATCTAAAAAATATTTGATTGATTTTTTCTTCAATTTATAATTGACATTTTGTTCAACATTGATTACAATATAAATAGGACTTACGCAGATACGCTATATATAGCGCTCAAAACTATTGTCCAATAGTCTTTTGACTCTATAAATAGTGCCTTTGCGTAAGTCCTGTTGAAGAAGGCAGAAGGCAGAAGGCAGAAGGCAGAAGGGAAAATTGTATGGGGATTCTAACCCCAAACAATTTTAAGCACCGTGTAGACGGTGGGGTATTAAACCCATAAGAGAAAAGAGAAGGCAGAAGGCAGAAGGGAAAATTGCATGGGGATTCTAACCCCAAACAATTTTAAGCACCGTATAGACGGTGGGGTATTAAACCCATAAGAGAAAAGATAAATAATTATTAATTATCAACTATCAACTATCAACTCTTAATTATTAATTATGGTTTAAAGCCTTCGCTTTTAAGGGAAAAAAAAGAAATAATGTTTCCTTATATTCAATCCAGAACGGTTTTAACCAGAGGTAATTATCAATTAATGAAAGGTAGTAGTTTTGGATCTAGCTGAATGCTGATAGCTGATAGTTGATAGCTATAAAAGAAAGCTTTCAAACTTGAGTAATTTATCTAATTGGTGGCAGCTAATTTATAAGCTGAAACCGAGGGATTTTCTGTGGAAATTTTGTCAAAAATTGGAAAAAAAATATGACTAATAATATAGAAGTAGTATTCAGCTTTGACACAACTGGCAGTATGTATCCTTGCTTAACTCAAGTACGCCGAAAAATCCAAAATACAGTAACTCGATTAATGTCAGAAATTCCTGGTATTAGAATTGGGATTATTGCTCATGGAGATTATTGCGATCGCAACTCTACTTATGTAACAAAACGATTAGAATTATCCCAAAATATAGATGCTATTTGTAACTTTGTAGAAAGGGTAGGAAAGACAGGTGGTGGAGATGCACCAGAATGTTATGAATTAGTATTACATCAAGCCCAATCTTTTGCTTGGACTCCGAAAGCAACTAAATCTTTAGTATTAATTGGAGACGATATTCCTCATCCGCCTAGTCAAAATCCTCAGAAGTTAAATTGGCGAGAAGAAGTTAATAAATTATCAGATATGGGAATTACAATTTATGGGGTACAAGCATTAAATCGTCGCCATGCCACTATGTTTTATCAAGAATTGGCAGAAAAATCTGGTGGATTTCATATCAAGTTAGACCAATTTGCTTATATTAACGATTTATTTTTAGCAGTTTGTTATCAACAATCTTCAGATGAAGAGCTGCAAAGTTATGAACAAGAAATTTTAGATATGGGGCGAATGAATCGTGGTTTAAATCAAATTTTTAATACCATGTTAAATCGAGAAGAAACGAGTTTTTATGAGTCAGCAGATTTGCGAGTTGTTACGCCGGGAAGGTTTCAAGTATTAGAAGTGGATGAGAATAAACCGATTAAAAATTTTGTCCTAGAAAATGGTTTAATTTTTAACAAAGGGCGTGGTTTTTATGAATTTACGAAGACCGAAACTATTCAAGGAAAAAAGGAAATTATTTTAATGGATCGAGCAACGGGAGATTTATTTGAGGGAGAATCAGCGCGAGAAATTTTAGGTTTGCCTCATGGTACAACGGTGCGAATTAAACCTAACAATTTGGAGAAATATGTGGTGTTTGTTCAGAGTACGTCGGTGAATCGTAAATTAATTGGTGGAACTCGTTTTTTGTATGAAGTTGAAGACTGGAGTCGTTCAATAATTAATAATTAATAATTAATAATTAATAATTAGGGTTTGCTGATGAAATATAAAAGTCTTGATATATAAAGGTTTTGGCCTTTTTAGGTAGTGAAAAAGTACCAGGTTTTTGCCAAACATTGCTCAAAAAGTGAGTATGGGCGTAAGTATAGAGGCAGAATCACTATTGGGATAATTTTTCCTTTGTACGTCCTCTACAACTCCTGATTCTCTTGACTCTTCACTACTCCCTACTCCCTACTCCCTACTCCCTGCCAAGCGCAAAAAGACTTTTGAGCGCAAACCCTAATTAGGGCTTGTTGATTAAATCTCAAATAATTACCAGATAAAGGTTTTAGCCTTTTTAAGTATTGAAAAAGTACATGGTTTTCAGCTCTTCATGCTCATGCATGGAGCGCATTTTTAGCGCATAGTTGGGCAAAAAAATTTTCCCCTACTCCTTAAAAAAAAGACTTTTGAGCGCAAACCCTAATTAGGGCTTACTGAATAAAAGTATAATCAATACCAGTTCAGGCTTCCAGGGTTAAAGATTGCTGAGGGGGTGTAAGGTTTTTGGCTCAATTAGTCTCAAAATGCTCATATTTTTCCCCTGAGTATCAGAAAATTTGGCCGTAGTAGATAGTCTAAACTGTTCCCTGTTCCCAGTTAAGTGTTCCCTGTTCCCTATCATCACCATAAGACTTTTGAGCGCAAACCCTAATTAATAATTACCTCTCCTTTAAAAGAAGAGGATTGACTAATCATGAAAATTTTTCTTTATTATCCCCTTAAAAAGGGAGACTTTAAACCACAATTTTTAAGAAGGAAGAATTCATTAATTGATAATTGATAATTACCTCTGGTTAAAACCGTTATTTCTTGAATATAAAGAAATATTATTTCTCCTTAAAAGGGGAGGCTTTAAACCAGAATTATTTAATTATTAATGTAAGCATTCAGCTATTAGCAGTCAGCTAGCCTCCTCCGGAGGAACTGCGGACTTCAGCAACAAGACTCTCTACTTAAAGGACGGTGTTTAAATTAACAACGGACTTTAAGGGCAAGGGAGGAAACTTTTGTAGTAAGACGGTTCA
>NZ_JAAHHG010000514.1 GCF_010692555.1 Okeania sp. SIO3B5
TGAATATCTACAGGAAATTTAAGTTTTTTTCTTGCTCTTAGGTATTCCTGACTGTTCCCTGTTCCCAGTTAAGTGTTCCCTGTTCCCTACCCTTGCTATACAATACCGATGCTACCGGACATGATATGAGAATGAATAGATTTAATACCAGTTTTTAGCTCGGAAACTCTATTTTTTGTCAAAGGGACATTTCCTAAAAAATCTTTTTATTGCACTTATATCATGTCCGGTTGAATAGTTATAAATAAGGGAGTAGGGAGTAGGGAGTAGGGAGTAGGGAGAATAAAAAGATTTGTACTGCAAGTGACTGTTTTGGTTTTTTCCAGATCGCTCTTATCCGGACATGATATTATTATTCGTAACATTCTTTTTTGAAATTGGTATGACAAAATCCTAAAAGCCTTACCAATTAATACTTTTGACTTTTGAATGCATGACTTCCGTGTAGCGGCTCTAGATAATTCCCCCCTTCTCAAAATAGTCAGGGAGGAAACTCTACTTCAGAAAAACTATCGACTCAAACGCTGATAAACTGTCGCTAAACCATCCACATCCCCAACATTACCAGGAAATAAAACAACGGGTAACTCAGGAAATTGAGGATGCTCTGCGGGAGTGCGCACCATCGAACAACCAGCCAACACCTGACCTAATAATCTAGCAGTAGTTAAAGCCAAACCTTTACTCAGAGTATCATTAGAAGTAATCCCGCCTTTACTAATCAAAAACCCAATATCCTCCGGCAAACCCCGAACAATATCCATCAATAACTCGGAAACTGCTACACCAAACTCCAAACGCACCTGCACATTTTCAAAAGTCAATTCCTCACGACTGGTATAAACCACAGGTGTTTTCCCTTCTGCATGAACAGTATGAACTTTTTCGAGTATATTTTTGAGTAAACTTGCTCTCTGCTCCCCAGACTCCTCAACTAAAAGAGACACATTTACTTCTACACCCACTACATCAGACTCTTGTAATAACCTTTCCAACTGTTGGGTAGATTTCTTAACATGAGAACCCACAATAATTACACCTGGTTTCCCACTCCTAACATACTGCCTCATTTCCTCAGCAGCTATAGGTTGATTTCCCAAAGCAGCTAAAGAAGTTAAAATACTTGCAGCACTCCGCAATAGAAACTTTTTACCTTGACTTGCTGCTGCCAATAAATCATTAGCAAACTTGTCTAAGTCGGCTTGAGTTTCTCCATCGACAACTCCACATTGGTTACCAGTCATTTTCATCAAACGTTCTAAACTACCAGAGCGAATATCATCAAGTGTAAATTTTTCTACAGTTTCAGCTTTAATTTTACCTTTGGTTTTTTCTTCCACATAATCAGGTAAATAACTATAGGTGTAGCCAAATACCGAATCTTTAGCAAATTCTGTTTCGTGAACTGGGGTTTCTACACCATTAACCATTAAATAGTGGATGCTGTTGCGGGTGACTCTTCCACCTTCAAAAAATGCTGGAACTAGGAAATGAGCATCAAATGGACCAAGTTCAGCTGCTATGACATCTGTTTCTATGGGATAATGACCCCGTAGAGTAGAATCAGAACGACTAACGACTAAAAAATCTTGGATATTTGATTGAGCGATCGCTTCAGTTAAGTTATGTGTAACTTCTCGTGTTACATTAGCTGCTTGCTCTGGAGTCAAAGCACGAGTATTGGAGAGAATGAAAAATATGGGAGATTCATCAAGTAATCCTAATTTGAGGGTTTCGATATCCCATTTAGTCAGAAGTAGACAACTATGAACAGTTTGGGAACCCGTGGGATCATCATCTAGGACAATAATTTTTGCTTGGCTGGTAGTCATGTTTTTTTGCTCATTATCTATAATAAATAAGTCTATACCGAGATTCTCAAAAAAGTTTCTCTCAGTTTTCACAACTATATCTATAGATATGTTTTTATTGTATTAACCCCTTTTAAGGGGATGAAAAAATATTAAGTTCAATATTTCAACCCTCTGGCTTTAGTCGGAGGTACTGATAACTAATAACCGATCGCTGATAACTGAAATGACCTTCATCTGCATAGCTTTGCGTAGTGTCTTAGGATGTAAGCCGAGTATTTCTTCGCTTCATCTATGTAGCGCGATCGCTCGATCATTCATTAAAAAAACTTCAGTTATTCAAGTTAAATCAGTTTCATTTTAATTTAAGGATATTTCAATAATTTGTTTTGTCACTTTTAAGGTTTTATTTAGCGACCACTCTATTAATTATTTTTATTTTTGTTAGTGACGAAGAGAATATATAAGTTGCACCCAGATCAAGAGTAATATTTAACTAGACAATATATATAAAGTGGTAATTGTAAAAATGCTCCTAATTTCATCAAGGAATTTATTACTGCCCTCTATAAGTTACCTGTTCTTTCTGAACTACCATTCCGTTTATAGCCATACTAAAATGACTATTGTCTATCATAAAAGTTTTACTTCCATCAACAGCTAAATATCCTTGTTTGCCACTAACAGGTAATTCTAATAGTTCATTAGGATTTGATTTAGCACCAGCTACTAAAGTTAATTGACCATTACCATTGCGACAAATATTGGCAAAATAATTTTTAGATTCAAAGTATTTTACTTCAGACCAATTTGCTCCTTTTTTATTGCAAATACGCCATTGTTCGCGGGATGATTGAGCAATCAACATAGATTTTTTTTCAATTTGCTCTGGGTTAGAAGCTAAAACTTTATATGAAGAAGTTAATAAGGCAAATGTACCAAGTGTAAGTACTCCTAGTTGAAAAACTTTTTGATTGATTTTAAGTAAATTCACGTCAAGCTCCTTGAGATATAAAGTAGTACTGAAAATTTATAGCTTCATCACAATGAATTATTATTTTCATTGCTGTTTAACTTCATTAACACTATTGTTGACTAAAAATCAGCAAAAATCAACCTAGAAAATACTGAACTTTTTCCGATAATTTTTTGAGAATAATATTGTTGAACAAGTAGCTCCATCAAATCATCTATAGTCTAATTTTTAAGGAATACAAGCCTTCAAAGTATAGATATTATTACGTTAATATCCCCGATAAATTACGGAATTTTGCTAAAGTTAAGCTGTATTGCAGAAAAATTCCTCAAGACAATAATGGAGATAATAGGTGCAAATTACTAAACGTAACATTGATTTAAGAGTTGATGATAGCTTAATGCGTGTATATGTAGTAACTCCCAAACCAGACGGAGTATATCCGGGTATTTTATTCTACAGTGATATCTATCAATTAGGAAGTCCGATAATTCGTCTAGCTAATTATTTAGCTGGTTATGGTTATGTAGTAGCTGCCCCAGAGATTTTTCATCGTACTGAGCCAGTGGGTTTCATCATTGAGCCAGATGACCTGGGGCGAATGCGGGGCAATGATAATGCACGTCGAACTAAAATAGCTGAATATGATGCGGATACCAGAGCTGTGATTGAATTTCTCAAAACAGAAAGTTCAGTGGCTGAGGATAAAATAGGTGTTATGGGTTTTTGTATTGGTGGGCATTTAGCATTTCGGGCTGCTTTTGAGAAAGAGATAAAAGCCACAGTTTGTTGTTATCCAACTGGTGTTCCCAGTGGTAAGTTAGGTCAGGGAGTGGCTGATACAATTAAACGAATGAATGAAATTCAAGGTGAGATATTGATAGTATTCGGTACTCAAGACCGTCATACACCAGAAGGCGATCGCCAAATTGTAGCTCAAGCTTTGGAACAAGCGAGTATAGCTCATCAAATTTTCTTATATGAAGCGGAGCATACTTTTATGCGTGATGACGGTTATCGTTATGACTCTGCTGCAACTACTTCAGCTTGGTCTCAAATAATACCTTTCTTTAATCGTGTGTTTGACAATTAACTTCCCTGGCGGGAAGTCCCGCGCTCTCACGTTTTGCTAGCGCATAACTTTCCTATGGTCATGCTGCGCAAACGTTAACGGCTGTCGCCGACATGTTTGCGGAGCATTCCGTCAGGAAAAGGCGGAGGATGGTGGCGGCAGCTATTAGGGGAGCATCGTATGGGAAAGCCAGGGCCAAGAGTCGGATACCTCCACAAATAAAACCTTCCTATACCCTTGACAAGCTACGAGGTATGCATGTTATTATCAAGGTCAATACAGGAGGAGGACATCACCTCACACGAAACAGCGGTCATTTTTTCATGACTGAAGAATCCCGCGTTTTCGCGCTATGCACAAAGTCGGGAGTATGTCAATAGAAAGAAAACACTATATTTATAGGACTTACGCATAAACGCTATTGGTAGTGGACTGTTTCACCTAAAATAGTGCATTAAGCTTTTCAATCACCCCCCATTTTCTAATGCACATTTTTAGATGAAACGATCCAGTAGGGTGTGTTAGTGCTAGCGTAACGCACCGAGTCACCATATGTAGTGCCTTTGCGTAAGTCCTGATTTAGTTAATTAATGATAATTGGCGTTGCTGAATCAAGCTATCAAACCTCAATTTGGCAAAATCTAAAATCCTTTTCAGTTAATAGTTAAGTGATTCGTGTACGCGATCCGTCCCGAAATTGCCAAGTCAAGAAAAATCATAGCTACGCATCAGCAACGCCTGATAATTTAGTATAGCTTGGGTAGAACACAGTGAAACAGAAAGTTCACTGTTCCCAACCTACGATCGCCAAACTTATTCTTAATAAGAATACGAAAACTCTTTATGCAGATACCTTATCTGGGAAGTATTTCTTGAGTTTTTGTAACTTTGGAGGAATGGAAAATATACAATAAGGTTGATTAGGATTCTTGTTAAAGTAGTTTTGATGGTACTCCTCAGCTCTATAATATTCCTTCAAATCAACCACCTCAGTTACTATCGGGCTATTAAACGTGCCATTATTATCCAAAGTCGAAATAACTTCTTGAGCAATATCTTTTTGTTCTTGGGAGTGACACATAATAATTGAACGATACTGAGTACCAACATCATTTCCCTGTCTGTTAAGTGTTGTGGGATCGTGAGTCACAAAAAATATTTCTAATATTTCGCGCAGTGATATTTTCTCAGAGTCAAAGGTAATTTTTACAACCTCAGCATGGCCAGTTTTTCCAGAACATATAGATCTATAGTCAGGATTCTTTGTATTTCCTCCAGCATAACCAGATTCTGCTTCTTTAACCCCTGCTACAGACAGAAAGACAGATTCTACACACCAGAAACATCCACCACCCAATACTATTGTATCTAACATGAATTTTTACCTCCAAATTTTGGCTCTAATTTCCATTAAGTATTAATTGTAAACTGATCGGGGAATAGCAATTTTGAGTTCAAATCAGTTATATCATGTCCGGTAGTATCAGAGCGTGTATAACGAAGCTGAACAAAAAAGAGCGATATTGCTACGCAACACTACCGCGATCGCCACTATGCCAAAAAGCTTAAGTATACAGGAGAACTTAAGTTTAGATGAAGCGTGAAAGAAACCATTTAAACTTTAGGTATACTTATAGTTTTTGCTCTAGTCTACCTTTGTGAAAACCGCTAGAATTCAGATTCTAATTTTTTACTAAAAAAAACCTTGCAGGTTTCTAATACCCACAAGGTCTTTTTTTGATTAATTTATGAGAATTGACTATTGACATCCTCCCGACGTTGCGCATGGCGCGACAACGCGGGATTCCTAAACCTTGCGGCCCAGGACTTTCTGCTTCGTAGCACCTGCCTCCAAGGCCAAAGCTCTTTTTGGTCTTACGGTCGCTCCACAGACTGACACTGCTAGCCCAGCAGCCTAAGTCTATTTAGAATAGCATACCCTTAGAAGAACCGCAACATTGATTGGTTTTCCCATGCGACGCTCCCCTTCGGGAGAGCGCGGGTCTTCAACCAACGTTGAGATCAAATTCAATTGTCAAGTCTAAAACACATCAATTTCCAGCAGTACTAACGAATAAGTCTGGTATCTGTCGTGGCTCGTCTGCAAAATTCATTAACTCTGGATCTTCTTGTATTATTTGATTATTTGCACTCAGTGCTTGTGCTTGCAATGCCTGCAATTGTTGGAGCAACGTTACATCATTAGTTGGAAGATCTTCGAGGTCTACAACCTCCCCAGTATTAGTTACAACATCCCCGAACACCGTGTTAGCAGGTACTATGTTGCCATTTCCTAAATCCACTAACAGTGTAGGACCGCCTGCAGGAACAGATTCTACACTTGTAGGTCGGCCAACAGGACTTACACCTATGAGATTTGGAAGAGCAAAGTTAGTGACTCCATCACCACCATATAAAGTTCCTAATACCCGGAATAGAGGCTCGTTTCCAGCGATCGGTAGCAACTGACCTTCAAGAGATAAGAATCCTGGAGGAGCTGCAGTACCAGCAAACAAAACTACTTCTCCAGGGAAGAAACCTGCAGGAGCATTCTCTGTTGCAATTATATAAGCCAGTGGTGGACCTGATGGAGCAGATAGA
Source organism: Okeania sp. SIO3B5 (assembly GCF_010692555.1). Taxonomy (GTDB): domain Bacteria; phylum Cyanobacteriota; class Cyanobacteriia; order Cyanobacteriales; family Microcoleaceae; genus Okeania. The sequence goes on from NZ_JAAHHG010000514.1 coordinate 6,461, forward strand.
CCAGGAAGGCCAGGAGTACCAGCAGGGCCGACAGGACCTACCGGACCTACGGGACCAGCAGGACCAGCAGGACCAGGAGTGCCAGCGGGACCTATAGGACCAGCAGGGCCGACAGGACCTACGGGACCAGCGGGACCAGGAGCACCAGCGGGACCAGGAGCGCCATCTAATCCCGGAGCACCAGGAGCACCAGGAGCACCATCTAATCCAGGAGCACCAGGAGCTCCAGCAGGACCTACAGGACCAGCGGGACCAGCGGGACCAGGAGCACCAGTAGGACCAGGAGCACCATCTAATCCAGGAGCACCAGGAGCACCAGCAGGACCTACAGGACCAGCAGGACCAGGAGTACCAGCAGGACCTACAGGACCAGCGGGACCAGCAGGACCAGGAGCGCCAGCAGGACCAGGAGCCCCATCTAATCCAGGAGTACCAGGAGCACCAGCAGGACCTACAGGACCAGCGGGACCAGGAGCGCCAGCAGGACCAGGAGCCCCATCTAATCCCGGAGCACCAGGAGCGCCAGCAGGACCTACAGGACCAGCCGGAAGAGCACCCGGCTGAAC
>NZ_JAAHHG010000515.1 GCF_010692555.1 Okeania sp. SIO3B5
TTTTTAAGGTTTAAACTGTACCGTAGGGCATAGGTCAACAGGCTCTTGATAGCGCAGCTCCTCTGAAAGAGGCAATAGAGCGAACGCGCAGGCGTGAGAACCATCTCTGGACTAGATGCCGTAAGGTGTTTAGTTTAAGTGGACTCATTGAACCAAGAATCCTGGTTCCAGGAGAATCCCCGTGCGTTTACGCCGGGGAGTATGTCAAATCATCACCACCCACATACCACAAAACACTCAATCTATCAACCTACCGAAAAATGAGGAGAGAAAAATTAGTCATTCATCGTCAAATAAATTCAGGCGATCGCCTCTAAAAACAACGACACAATAGGTATTTGCAGCCTCAAAATTCTTTTAAGCAACACTAACCCTTGGATTTTTCTACTATTTAGAGTATCACACAACTGAGTAAAAGCGCTAAAAATATTGAAACTTCGTTAGCTGATTAGGAAAACTTTTCTCCAATTTTGTCATAGGTTGATGACAAAATTAAAAATTTTCAAACTAAAATACTAAAACTTATAACTAAAACTTACATACCAGCCTAATTGATAGTCAAAATATTGAACTTTTTCATTTTATTAAGCTCAAAAAAAATCAGAGGATAATGAGGTTGCATCCGCTCAAAAACCGCGATAAGATATATATAGTGGGAGTCGTTCGCCCCTACGCATGACTTTTTATTCAACTAAAAAAAGTGAAACAGATTTTTATTTGCTATCAAAAATTCCTTCCGACCTTAAATCGGCAGATCGAGGGGGGACTCCTTTATTGAATTTAAGCTGCACTTTCTCATTTTCTGAAGCTCAAAAAAAATCAGAGGATAATGAGGTTGCATCCACTCAAAAACCGTGATAAGATATATACATTGGGAGCCGTTTGCCCCTGCGCATGACTTTTTATTCAACTAAAAAAGTGAAACAGATTTTTATTTACTCTCAAAAATGCCTCCTGACCCTGAATCAGCGGATAAAGCGCGGGACTCCTCTTTCAAATTTAAGTTGAACCTTGTCATTTTCTGAAGCTCAAAAAAAATCAGAGGATAATGAGGTTGCATCCACTCAAAAACCGTGATAAGATATATACATTGGGAGTCGCTTGTCCCTACACATGACTTTTTATTCAACTAAAAAATAATAAGAGACTTAAGAACTCGAAAAGAAGAATATTTATCAATCCTCAAAACAACCACACACCTTAAACTCAAATTAAACAGGCAAATCCTTCCTAGGCTTAAACTTCTCAACCTCCCGTAACTTCTGATAAATCTCCAACTCCTCCTGAGTTGGTTCCTTCGGAGTCACAATCTTAATCTCCACCAACTGATCCCCACGCTCGCCCCTCCCATCAGGATACCCCTTACTCGCAAGTCGCAAACGTTGACCAGAAAAAACCCCCGCCGGCAACTTCATCTTCACCCAACCATCCAAAGTCGGCACCTCAATATCCCCACCCAAAACAGCCTCCACAGGAGTAATAGGCAACTCACAAAAAATATCTGCCCCCTCCAACTGATAAAAATCATGAGGAGCGATCGTAATCTTCAAATACAAATCTCCCCCACCAAGACCTTGATTTTTCAGACGAATTCTTTGACCACTAACCATCGCCATCGGCATATTCACCTCAATCGAACGCCCATCTTCCAAACGTATTTTTTCAAATCCTCCCACATAAGCCTTTTCTAAAGGCAAAGTTAACCTAGCCTCAATATCCTTTTTTATTTCCCGTTTTACTTCCCGTTCTGCTGCCTTATAAGTAGTCTTTTTCTGACCAGGACGATAAACATTAGAAGCCTGAGTTTTTGGAATTGTCGATGTTACTGGAGTTCTAATTTCACGGCGACGACCTAATAGTTGGTCTACAAATGTATTAAAATCTGAAAAATCACTAACATCTGAATCTTTTTCATTTTTACGCCCATTTTCATCACGATTATCCCAATTCCTAAAATCAGGAACTCGTATCCCTACCCTGCCCCCAATTCCTTTAGGTTTCCAATATCGAATAAACTTATCGTATTCTGTTCGTTTTTCTATATCTGATAAAATATCATAAGCTTCATTAATATCTTTAAACTTTTCTTCTGATTCTTTATCACCTGGATTTACATCTGGATGAAACTGTCGTGCCAGTCTCCTATATGCTTTCTTAATTTCATCCACCGAAGCATCTTTAGAAACATCTAAAATCTGATAATAATTCCGAAAATTTTGCATCTGCTAACTTAAACTTATAAGTTTTTAACTATCAATATCTTCTATAACTTTTTGAGACAAAATGCTAGTCCACTTAAGGCTTTTTACTTTCTCACTTTTAGAGAGAAATCATAGAAAGCCACTAATTTACTTACAACATTCTCCAATCTTCATAACTCATTCACAGCAATAAATTCACTTTTGATTTTAACTATATATTGCCACTAAGCACTAAACTATCTCCTGTAAAATCTAAAATACTTATAGCCAATCATCATCATCATTCCAATCATCACTCTGATAATAACGATTTGGTCTAGTCGGTTTATTATAACTTACTCGATCAGGAGGCCGACGATCTATCCTATTATCATAATCATAACGTTCCTTGCGCTTACGGTCTTCTCCAGAAATACTCCGACGCACAGAGCCAAAGAAATCATCATCTTCTGATTCATAAGTATAAATTGAAACTTCACGATTCAGATCGTACAGAGCATCTTGTAAATCAACTCCCACACGATCAATACCCCGCTCATCATCCCTCTCCAGACTATCCCGTAGCTCTCTAATCAACATCTCGATCCGTTGACGACTCCTAGCAGCAAATTGCATACCATAATCTAAGGCCACCTCCCGGAGTTGTCGTTCAGCTTGAAAGGCCAAAGCCTCTGCACGATTGCGCTTTTCTACTTGCTCCCTTCTTAGTCGGTCTGTTTCAGCAAATTTTTCAGCATCCCGAATCATCTGACTAATTTCTTGCTGAGTTAAAGTCGATGCCCCTTGAATAGTAATACTTTGAGCCCTACCTGTAGTTTTATCCATTGCAGTCACCTGCAAAATACCATTAGCATCAATATCAAAAGCTACTTGTATTTGTGGCACACCCCGTGGTGCAGGAGGAATACCCGTCAACTTAAACTTTCCTAGAGACTTATTCTCAGCCGCAATTTCTCGTTCTCCCTGAATAACATGAATCTCAACTACAGTCTGATTATTTTCTGAAGTAGAAAAAATATCAGAACGTCGCACCGGGATAGTAGTATTCCGAGGAATAAGTTTTTTCATCACCCCACCAATAGTTTCCAAGCCAAAAGATAATGGTGAGACATCCAACAGCAGCACATCTCGCACATCCCCAGCTAAAATTCCGGCCTGAATAGCAGCTCCCACAGCCACAACTTCATCCGGATTAACCCCTTGATTTGGTTCTATATCTATCAGAGAACGAACTAAATCTTGGACAAAAGGAATCCGAGTTGAACCACCCACTAATACTACTTCATCAATCATAGAAGGATTAATACCTGCATCTTTTAATGCCATTTTTACAGGGCGTCCAATTCTGGGAATTAAATCCCCACAAAGTCCTTCAAATTGAGACCTAGTCAGCCTAGTTTCCAAATGTTTAGGGCCATCTTGTGTAGCCGTAATAAACGGTAGGTTAATCTCAGTCACTCCAACCCCAGATAACTCTATTTTAGCTTTCTCCGCTGCCTCCATCAGCCTTTGTAATGCCTGACGATCGCTTGTTCTTAAATCTATTCCTTCTGTCTCTAAAAATTGTTCGGCCAACCAATTTACTATTCGTTGGTCAAAGTCATTACCCCCTAGTTGGGTATCTCCACTCGTGGACTTAACCTCAAATACTCCATCTCCTACCTCTAATATTGATACATCAAATGTACCTCCACCCAAATCGAAGACCAAAATTACTTGATTTTCTGTATTCTCTAATCCATAAGCCAAAGATGCAGCCGTTGGTTCATTCAGAATTCTTTTAACTTCTAAACCCGCAATTGTCCCTGCATCACGAGTGGCCTGTCTTTGAGAATCATTAAAATAGGCTGGTACGGTAATTACTGCTCCTGTAACTTCTTCTCCCAAATAGCGACTTGCTTCATCTGCTAGCTTCCGCAAAATCATTGCTGAGACTTCTTCCGGAGCAAAATCTCGTTTCATCCGAGGACATTTGATTTTGACATTGCCATATTCATCTCGGCGAATTGTATAGGGAACCCGCTTTGACTCTGGAGATAGTTCAGAGTATTTACGTCCAATGTATCGTTTGACCCCGTAGAAAGTGTTCTGAGGGTTCAGAACAGTTTGTCTTCTGGCCATTTGTCCTACTATTCGTTCTCCTTCCTTGGTGAACCCAACTACAGATGGAGTTGTCCGCATTCCTTCTGAATTGGCTATTACTATAGGTTTTCCGCCTTCCATAACGGAGACTACGGAGTTTGTTGTACCCAGATCTATGCCGACTACTTTGCCCATGGCTTAGTTTTCTCTATTCTGTCCTTTTATTGATTATTCTATCGTTTCAAACTTCTCAAGCTTTGAGGATAGCCGATACTATTTTGCTAAAGTTTGTTAACAATGCACAGCAAGATTAACCTGCTGAGGGGGTATCTCCCAATGTGGTAGAAAAATTTTCTACCACGCTTTTGATCAAAATTCCACGCGCTCCATTTAGGTGACGATCGAGGCGAAAACCATCATTACCAATAACAACTTTTTTACCACCTAAATTATTTAGAATTTCACCAGTCCAGCTAACGGTTTTGCTAGTATAAGCTTCACATTTATTGAACTTATAGGGTTTGTATTCTGCTCTCTACCCCCTTATGTCTTACTTGGCCTTTTTTTTCCACATTATTAATTTAATTTTTTTTTAGCGATCGCCTCTGACCCTTAGTCTGTTAATCTTAATCTGTTATTGATATTCAAAAGCAAATTTAAGTATATATTTTTAAATTTTATTAAGATACTTAGATTATATTACTTATTTTGCTGTAACATTACCACACTTGTCTACTTTTTGTCAAAAGTATATGTAGCAAAAATTTAGGCAAATGGAATTAAAAATAACAAATGAGATGTTGCTGAAATTTGTAACAACTTGTAAAGTAATAATAATAAAAAAAAAGTAAATTGAATTAAAGAGGTTTTTACCAAGTAAATGCGAGTTGCGATCGCGGGAGCGGGACTAGCCGGTCTTTCTTGTGCCAAATATCTAACAGACATGGGTCATACTCCAGTAGTCCTAGAAAGAAGGGACGTTCTTGGAGGAAAGGTAGCAGCCTGGAAAGACGAAGAAGGAGACTGGTACGAAACTGGTCTACATATATTTTTTGGAGCCTATCCAAATATGTTGCAGCTATTCAAAGAACTAAATATAGAAGATAGACTGCAATGGAAACAGCATACGATGATTTTTAATCAGCCAGAAAAACCAGGAACATACTCTAGATTTGATTTTCCTGATATTCCAGCACCTTTGAATGGAGTTGTGGCTATTCTCCGCAATAATGATATGCTAACCTGGCCAGAAAAAATTAGATTTGGCATAGGTCTAATTCCAGCTATGCTTCAAGGCCAGGAATATGTGGAAAAAATGGACAGATATACATTCTCGGAATGGCTGAAAAAACAGAATGTTCCTCCCAGAGTAGAGAAAGAAGTATTCATCGCCATGTCAAAAGCGTTGAATTTTATTGGACCAGAGGAAATATCCTCAACAGTAATTCTCACAGCTCTAAACCGTTTTCTCCAAGAAAAAAATGGCTCTAAAATGGCCTTTTTAGATGGTTCTCCGACAGAGCGATTATGTCAACCTCTGGTAGATCATATTACTAAGGGAGGTGGAGAAGTAGAGTTAAATGCACCAATAAAGGAATTTTTACTGAACGATGATGGTAAAGTCAGTGGATTTCTAATCAGAGGATTAAATGGAGCCGAAGATCGAGTAATAACTGCTGATGCTTATGTATCAGCAATGCCAGTCGATCCACTAAAAACAATGTTACCAAAACCATGGCAGCAGATGGAATACTTCCAAAAGCTCAATGGTCTTGAAGGTGTACCAGTAATTAATCTACATCTATGGTTCGATCGCAAACTAACAGATATAGACCATTTACTGTTTTCACGCTCACCTCTACTAAGTGTCTATGCAGACATGAGTAACACCTGTCGTGAATATGCTAATCCCGATCGTTCCATGTTGGAATTAGTATTAGCACCCGCCAAAGATTGGATTAATAAATCCGACCAAGAAATAATCGCAGCCACAATGGCAGAGTTGGAAAAATTATTTCCCCATCACTTTACAGGAAATTCTCCAGCTAAGTTGTTGAAATCTCACGTTGTCAAAACCCCCCGCTCTGTATATAAAGCTACCTCCGGTCGCCAAGATTGTCGCCCTTCCCAAGTAACACCAATTGCCAATTTCTTCCTTACAGGAGACTATACTATGCAGCGCTATCTAGCTAGCATGGAAGGAGCTGTACTTTCTGGAAAGCTGACAGCGCAGGCAATTACTAAGGCAAGCTCCGCTAACGCTTCTACTCACCTTGAATCTCATGCAAACCTGCAACCAACAACTCCAAAGCCAGCAAAGAATGCTGCAACGGTCTAAATTTTCTCAGCGCATGACTCGTTCATCCCTGGTATCACTAGAAGAGTCTTATGAGCTGTGTCGTCAAGTCACAGCTACCCATTCTAAAACTTTTTACATGGGTACTCAGTTAATGCCACAAGCTAAACGTAAGGCGATATGGGCAATATATGTCTGGTGTCGTCGTACAGATGAACTGGTCGATGGACCAATGTCAAGTACTACAACTACAGAAACTCTCCAAGAGTGGGAAAAGCATCTAGAATCTATCTTTGCTGGCTATCCACTAGAAGATACAGATGTAGCTTTAGTAGATACACTATCCAAGTTTCCTTTAGACATACAACCATTTCGAGATGCCAAAAAACGCCTCTTGCCATTGACGCACCATACCCTGCCAGCCATTATTAATAATCAC
>NZ_JAAHHG010000516.1 GCF_010692555.1 Okeania sp. SIO3B5
GAAGTAAACATTATAATAATTAACATTAACATAGCTAAAATTAGCAAAAAAGTTATTTGGCTAGTGTTAATTACTTAATAGCTGAAGTATTGCCCAAGTATAGCATTACTTTTGGGAATTGGTATAATATCATGTTCGGTTGAATACTTATAAATAACTGTTGTGAGGAGTCAGTCCTCAGGAGTCAGGAGTCAGGAGGGAAGAAAGGAGGAATACATAGGAAATATTGGAGATGGGGTATTGATAATTTCAGTATTTCTTTGGTACTGTCGATACTATTCAGTTTTTAAGTTTTATTATAACTGATTATCCGAACATGATATAACATTTAACTTTTCGGTCACAACAATGTCATAACAACTAGCAATTTCTGTTGTGACTTTGTGCTGCCAATCTTTTCTTCTGGCTGACTGTTTGGCCTTGAGTTTAGAGATTTTTCTCTTCGCTTTTTTCCATCTACTAGGACTTACGCATGAACGCTATTGGTAGGGTGTGTTAGCGCTAGCGTAACTGAGCAGCACACCTTATGTAGTGCCTTTGCGTAATATCATGTCCGGATAAGAGCGTGATAAAAAAACTTTCTCCTTCAACTCCAGTTCTTCTTCTTCCTTCTTCCAACTTCAGTCTTCCCTCCTGAGGACTGACTCCTGACTCCTGACTCCTCCGTCGTTATTTATTTATAACTGTTCAACCGGACATGATATAAGTCCTGATGATATTACCTGTTGCCTATTCCCTATTTCCTATTCCCTGTTCTCTGCTATAAAAGATAAAGGATTACTTTTATTAAAAGCAAAATCCAGAATGCCGCGATCGCAATGTTTGTACAGCAAATTCCCCTGACTATCAAACAGAAAAGTTGCACCTCTTTGAGTCAAATAAGCAGAATTAGGTACATAAGTTGACCAATTACTCAGAACTTCCGTCATATTTCTTAACCTCAGTGTCGCTAGTTCAAAAGGACGTTGAAAACCTGTTCCACCTGCAAGCTTAAAAAATGAACCTTTTAAAGGTGGTAAAGGTTTAGCATGGATGACTTCATCATCACCAATCAATTGAGGTGCTTTTTTATCTCCTAGATAACCTCTAAACACCTCCCCTAAAGTACCAGGACTACCAATACCAGCACACATTAACATTAGATTAACCCAAGCATTTTGACCTGTAGTTAATAAAGGGAATTTAACAGTTAATCCCCGATATAGTTCTAATTCTTGATGTAATTGAGCATCTGGATCAACAAACAGACATTCTGTGGGAAATCCAGTATATTCACAAAATTTCAAACCAGAAGCGCGATCGCCAATCCCAATTGCCCGTATTGTTACCCCTTTAGCTTGCAACTTGGCCGACTCTCGTTGTAACCACCAAGCATATTCCAGATTATCAAAATCGCCCAATTGTGACCAAATTAAAACTAAAAGACGATTAACATTCTCACAACCACTGAGGATAGGTGAAATTTCGCCATCACTAATTCTGAGACGTTGACTTTGCTTTAGTATCTGGTAGATATTCATAGAATTTAATGTTATTTATAACTGATTATCTGATTTTATATCATGTCCGGTTGAATATTTATAAATAACGAGGGAGGAGTCAGAAGGGAAGAAGAAGGAAGAGGAGAAGAAAGTTTTTTATCCCGCTATTAAACGGAGATGATATTAGTTAGGAAAAAACTCCTTTCTACCTCTCTGACTTTCGACTCTACTGACTCCTGAAATATCATAAATTTATTCAGAAACGCCTTTTTTTCAATCAAAGCTCTCAGGACTTACGCAAAGGTACTATATATAGAACCCCTAAGCGTATCTATTTAAAAATAGGAGATGGGGAGATGGGGGGATGGGGAGATGGGGGGATGGGGAGATGGGGAGATAAGAGTATTTTTCTACCTTCAAGGGAAGCTACCAGGTGCGCTATTGGGCGACGTGAGGTCGCATCCGCTTTTTCCCTATTCTCATTCTCGTTCCTGAATTTCCACTGGTTCGCTCAGACTAAGGACGGAAGCCAAAAGCACATACCGCGTCCAAAGATCCCAAATGGGTTCTATAGGGTGTCGCTCAGTTACGCTAGCGCTTTTCATGTCGCGGAGCGTTAACGGAGTTATGCGACAGCAAAACACACCCTACTAATAGCGTTCATGCGTAAGTCCTGGCTATGATAAGCTGTTATGCATTTAAACGACTTATTATTGTGTGCTTCGCTCAAGGAAAAACTCTTCTAACTTCTGACTTCTGACTTCTGACTTCTGACTTGCGCATAGCGCTATAGCTTATCTGGATCAATTCCTCTTTCTCTTAGTATTGCTGCCAGTCTGTCAGCTCGTTGTTTTTCTTGTTCAGCTCTTTGCTTTTCTTGTTCAGCTCTTTGCTTTTCTTGTTCAGCACGTTGATACTCCTGCTCTCTAAGTCGCTCTAATTCTATCGATGTCAGGAACTTGCGTCCATCAGGTCGATATATTTCTAAGGTATTCTCTGTGATTTGAAAACGAATATTCAAACGTGGACTTACCCAACCATCAATCTTTTCTATTGTTTCTAAGCGATCGCTTCCAGGAGAAGCAGGATCGTCCACTCTAATTAAACCTGTAAAATCTATTTTATCGGGGTCATAAATATAATATTCTTCGACTCCATGCTGTTGATAAAATAGCAATTTTTTATTCATTTCTTTCAGACGGTTGCCCGGTGATAATATTTCAAATACCACTTGGGGAGCAATATTTTCTTCCTCCCATTGTTTATAAGAACCTCTGTCTCCTTTTGGTCTACCAAATACAACCATAATATCAGGAGCAGTCCGAATTTTATTATTTCCTACTACCGGATACCAGAGGAAATCTCCAGCGACAAAAACATCAACAACCTCAGCAAATAAAATTTCTAAATTTTCTTTTATAGTTACAATCCAGCGAAATTGTTTTGTGTTATCTGCCATAGGTTGACAATCACTTTCTGGATAAATAATTTCTGGTTTAGTATCAGTTATTAGTTCTTGTACCATACTTTTTTGTTATGAGTTTAAAGTAAGTATTTGGGTGCATTTCAATGCGTGAATAAAGCCAAAAAGTTATTGCTTTTAGGGAACAGGGAACAGGGAACAGGGAACAGGGAATATATAGGAAAAAAGTATTTTTGCAAATATTAGATGCACCCAAGCATTTCCTCCGGAATGCTGCGCAAACAGCCGTCAGCTATCAGCTATTGTTTTTAATTGAGGATAAAAGCTTTATTAATTGTCTTACTACAAAAGTTGGTTCCTTTACCCTTAAAGTCTATATTAATTTAAACACTATTTTATATGAAAGACTCTTATTGCTAAATTCCGCAGTTCCAACCCAGTAAGCTAGCTGACAGCTAATAGCTGTTTGCACAGCATTCCACAGGAAATGCTTACGAAGCATTGGGATTGAAATTTGAAATATTCTCTTTTTTTATCCCCTTAAAAGGGGAAGCTTTAGACCTGAATTTTTAGGTAAAAAATATTTTTAATTGTTATCTGTCCCCTGTTATCTTAAATTAATTGGCAAAAACTCCACATTTCCATATTTTATATTATAATAAAGTATTAGTCTCAAATAAACGTTCAATATTTGAATCTATAGTTCACAATTATATCCCAATAAATATGAATCTTAAAAAGAAACCAAAAACTCCTAATAAGCGTCAGATTGGCAGTGCATTATTAATTTTGGCAGGTGTGTTATTAACAGCATATTTATTAGTGCCACGTCGTAAACCTCCTCGTGTTCCTTACAGTGTCTTTATTCAACAGGTAGAAAACGGACAGGTAGTGGGGGTTCAAATAGATGAAGAAAAAATTTTATATCGTCTTAAAGGAGAAGAAAATAAACCCGGACCTTTACTTGTCACTACTCCAATAAATGACTCTCAACTACTTCAGCGTTTAGAAGATAATAAAGTTTTATTTCAAGCTGCACCGCCTCAAAGTCGCTGGGTTGCTATTCTGTTAAATTGGGTAATTCCACCTATTATATTAGTATTAGCATTTCAGTTTTTTATGAATCGCGGTTCTCAAGGCGCTCTGTCAATGAGTAAGAATAAAGCGAAGGTTTATGTCGAGGGAGAATCAGATAAAATTACTTTTGCTGATATTGCTGGAGTGGAAGAAGCAAAGACAGAATTAACAGAAATTGTAGAGTTCTTAAAATCACCTAAAAAGTTCACTGAAATTGGAGCCAGAATTCCTAAAGGTTTATTATTAGTCGGACCTCCTGGAACAGGTAAAACTTTATTGGCAAAAGCAGTGGCAGGAGAAGCAGGAGTACCTTTTTTTAGTATATCTGGTTCGGAATTTGTAGAGCTATTTGTTGGTACTGGTGCTGCTAGAGTTCGTGACTTATTTAAAGAGGCAAAAAAGAAGGCTCCTTGTATTATTTTTATTGATGAAATAGATGCAATTGGTAAGTCAAGAACCAGTGGAAATTTTCACAGTGGCGGTAATGATGAACGAGAACAAACTCTCAATCAATTGTTAACTGAAATGGATGGTTTTGGTGCTGGAGATTTGACAGTTATTATCTTGGCTGCTACTAACCGTCCAGAAGCTTTAGATGCTGCTTTATTACGTCCGGGAAGGTTTGATAGACAAGTATTAGTAGACCGCCCCGACTTATCTGGTCGGGAAGCAATTTTAAATATTTATGGCAAAAAAGTTAAATTGGGAGAAGATGTAGATTTACATAAAATAGCAGTAAGAACTTCCGGTTTTGGCGGTGCAGATTTAGCTAATCTTGTTAATGAAGCTGCTTTATTAGCTGCTAGAAATCAAAGGCAAACTGTGGCACAAAAAGACTTTGCTGAAGCTATTGAAAGAGTAATTGCTGGTTTAGAAAAAAGAAGTAGAGTTTTGAGCGATCGCGAAAAGAAAATAGTGGCTTATCACGAGGTTGGTCATGCTTTAGTTGGGGCGATAATGCCTGGTAGTGGTAAGGTGGAAAAAATCTCAATTGTACCGAGAGGAATGGCAGCATTAGGTTATACTTTGCAACTTCCTACTGAGGATAGATTTTTGAGAAATGAACAAGAAATTAGAGGGCAAATTGCTACTTTTTTAGGAGGACGTGCAGCGGAAGAAATTATATTTGGAAATATCACTACTGGAGCTTCTGGAGATTTACAAAAAGCTACTGATTTTGCCGAACAAATGGTAACAACTTATGGCATGAGTAAAGTATTAGGACCTTTAGCTTATGAACGGAGTGGCAAGGGAGGATTTTTGGCGAATGGTGGGGTTAATTCCCGTCGTTTATTGAGTGAAAAAACTGCTGAAGCAATTGATAATGAAGTGAAGGAAATTGTAGAGAAAGCTCATCAAGAAGCTTTAGATATTTTGAATCATAATCGAGATTTGTTGGAAAAGATTTCTCAGCAAATTTTAGAACAAGAAGTGATAGAAGGTGAGGAGTTATATAATTTATTAGACCAGGCGCGATCGCCTTGGGAATAATGAAGTCAAAAGTCAAAAGTCAGAAGTTAAAAGTTATTTTTGTTAGGACTTACGCATGAACGCTATTGGTAGTGGACTATTTCATCTTAAATGTTACAATAGAAAAATTGTAAGAGGATATCTGAAAAGTTTTTTGATACTGAATTTTGCCCCCCTAGCCCCCCAATTTTGGGGGGAACAAGAGTCAATTTGCTTGCTCTAGTACCCCAATTTTGGGGGATACGCGGGGGCTTGGATATAGCAAATTTCTCAGACAACCTCTCAGAGATTGCTTCACTACCGTTCGCAATGACAATTCTAATGCACTATTTTAGATGAAACAGTCCAGTAGGGTGCGTTAGGCGCTAGCCGTAACGCACCACATAATAAATTGATTATCACTAATCTGTGGGGTTATTAACTGTTAAACTTAAACCGTAGAAAATAGTTGTAAAATTCACACTCATTGTTGTAATATTAAATAGGTAACAACTAAAATCTGAAAAATAGAAAGTGAATGCGACTTGTTGACAGACATATTATTAACCGAACACATATCTATTGGCGGGTGTGTGATGAGTTAGCCTTTAAATCAAAAAACTTGTACAACTTGGCTAATTATTATTGTCGTCAGCATTTTTTCAAGTGTGGAAAAAGTCTAGATTTAACCAAGCTATACCATGCTACCAAAGATAGCGATGCCTATAGAGCATTACCAACGAAAGTATCAAAACAAATAATAAAATGCTTGGTTGCAACTTGGCGTGGTTATTTTCAGGCTATAAAAGAATGGTCAAAACGTCCAGAGAAGTTTTTGGGGAAGCCCAAAATACCCAAATATAAGGACAAAACCAAAGGCAGAAATGTAGTTATCTATTCAAAGGAATCAGTCTATAAAGCTCCTCTAAAAGATGGTATTTGTCACTTATCTATGAGTGATCTCAAAATACCTGTAGTTGTGGAAACTGTAATCGAAGTCAGGATAGTACCTGCTACGAGCTGCTATATAATTGAAGTAGTCTATGAAAAAACTCTTCAGCCACAAATAAACTCAAGATATGTAGCGGGGATTGACTTAGGGATTGACAGTAAGGTAGCTCTATCTACAAACAAGCCTGGTGTGAAACCTATGCTGATTAACGGGAAGCCACTAAAAAGTGTCAATCAACTATATAACAAGCGTAAAGCTAAGTACCAAAGTCACCTCAAAGGCAACAGAAAAACTAGCCGGATATATTGAGGCGTTAACCTATCACCGAAATCGTTTTGTCGAGAATTATTTGCATAACACCAGTAAATTAGTTGTCAATTATTTAGTGACTAATAATATTGGTACTGTAGTCATAGGAAAAAATGATAACTGGAAACAAAGTGTAAATATAGGCAAAAAAAACAACCGAAATTTTACTCAAATACCTCACTTAATTGTTAATTCAACAGATAACTTATAAGTGTCAACTGGTTGGGATAAAAGTCATTGAAACAGCAAGATTGTTACACCAGTAAAACTTCTGCTATTGACCTAGAAAAACCAATTAAACATGAAACTTATGGGA
>NZ_JAAHHG010000517.1 GCF_010692555.1 Okeania sp. SIO3B5
GATACTTAAATCTAGCTTTCATAACCTGACTTTCAAACTAACAACATGATAACATACTTATCAAAGAAAAACCAATTTAAAAGTCCCCCTAAAAGGGGGAGGCTTTAAACCCAATTTTCTGGTAAATGCCTACAATGTGGGCATCTTGCTCGTAATATCAAATCCGTTTAATTCGGTATAAAAAAATGTTACATCACAAGCGCCATTGCCAAATCTTTCTCGATCTCCCCTACTCCCCACAGTAATTACACTAATTACACCTATGCTACCGGATTTGATATAATAGTGGCATCTTGCACGCTATGAGCGTACCTCACCCCTGATAGAATTTGGTGTAAAAAAAAATTATTTTTCTAAATTTCAGGCAAATAAATCAAGTGGTAAATAACCATAAGTTCCATTAACTCCTGTCGCTTCAGCAGATTGACAAGACACTAATACCCCTCTATATTCTCCGACATAAGATTCAAGATGATATAACTCTTTCATGCCATTAAATTTGATATAAACTGAACCTTCAATTGCTCTAAAATTAGAATCATCAATTAGGGTAGTATTATATCCTAATGCCCCTAGATAGCTTTCTAAAGCAGATAAAGCTTCAGTAGTCGATTCGGCACAAATTCCCAACATTTGATAGTCAGACAAATTAACTAATAGCAAAATTGCTGCTTGAGTAATAGCTTTTTCCTCTGGTGATTCTATTAACTTAATGTTTTGACAGGTAAATTTATGGAGTATTTCTTCAGCTTGAACAACAGTGAGATTATGAGTGTTTTGAGTAGACATATAATACTGTACATTGTATGACGATAATATCTGTAATATTGGTTATATAACAGGAGTTTTATAAAAATTATACAATTTTCAATAACTCAACTAAGTAAATTTAATCAATAACAGCCTAATATTACATCTATCATATTGTCTAATATTATGTCTCTTTGAATAACCACAATAAAAAACTTAGTAGGGATATTGCACGCAACGTGCGTAGGTTGTAGGGAGGGGGGAAAAAAGGGAAATTTGTTTGCGCAGTATTCCGCATCGAAAAAATATTCTCGCTTATACCAGTTCCCAAAAATAATGCTATACTTCATTAAGACTTCAGTTATTAAGTAATAATATAAGTTCAGTGATTATCGGTGTAGAACCAAAATATACTATTTATTTGAAACCTACTACCTACTTTTCATAAAGTGTATCAATACTCTGTAAATTTATCCATTACACTAACTCCTCCTATTTTTATTCAAAAATATCGCACAAATAAAATATCTATATAGGAATATAGAATAAAATTTCTCAATAACTAATTACTAAATTAATAAAATAATCCTTAGATCGAATAAATAAAATTATAATAGAAGTAGTGAATTTAGGAAATTAATCATCAGTGAAAATATCATTAGTTGTTAGTGACTTATCAAGCAGTGGTGTGGGGAGATGGGGAGGCGCAGTTCGTCCTTTCTTATTATCTCAAGCATTGAAAAAACTACAAGTAGAAGTAGAAATTGTAGGATTTATTAGTGGAGAAAAACAACAACTAGCAACCGATCAGGAAAATACTATTATCGCCATAGATAGCCACAATTACTATCCAAAATTTTTATTATCAGCCAAACAACTTCTAGATAAAATAACAGGAGATATAATTTACGCCTATAAATTAAAACCTACCAGCCTAGGTTTATCTCTAGTAAGAAAAATGCAAACCCATCGCCCAGTATTTTTAGATATTGACGATTGGGAATTAAGCTGGCATGGAGGAGATAGTTGGAAATATCGTCCCAGTCTTAAACAATTAGCTAGAGATATATTGAAACCAGAAGGAGCATTAAGACAACCAGACAATCCCTTTTATTTAAAATGGATAGAAAGTTTTGTCTCCAAAGCAGACAGGGTAACTCTACACAATCAATTTCTCAAAAAACGCTTTGGTGGGACTTATTTACCAAATGGAAAAGACACCACTTTATTCGATCCAACCAAGTACGATCCAGAGGTAAGCAGAACTCGTTATGGTTTGAGCGATTATAAAATTTTAATGTTTCCAGGGGCACCAAGACCTTATAAAGGAGTAGAAGATGTGTTAATAGCCCTAGAGAATATCAATCAGCCAGATTTAAGATTGGTAATTGTCGGTGGTAGTCCCTATGATGATTATGACCGTCAACTAATGGAAAGATGGGGAAATTGGATAATTAAAATGCCAAAATATCCGCCTACAGTTATGCCAGAAATTGTAGCGGCTGCCCATATAATAGTAGTCCCCCAAAGAGATACTCCAGAAGCTCAAGCACAATTTCCATTAAAACTAACTGATGGGATGGCAATGGCCAAACCAATTATCGCCACAAAAGTAGGGGATATTCCAGAAATTGTAGGCGATACTGGTTATTTAGTCGATCCTAGTTCTCCCGAACAAATTGCAGCACAAATTGAACTAATATTTAATGACTTAGCCACAGCAAATACCAAAGGTATGGAAGCTAGAGAAAGATGTATTAAATATTATAGTATTGATGCTATGGCTGCAATTTTATCAGAGTTAATCAAAATTTAGCGAGAAAGTATTAAGAGTATTCATTAATGGATAATGGATAATGGATAATGGATAATTACCTTTGGTTAAAACCGAGAGGATTGAATATAAGGAAACATTATTTCTTTTTTTTCCCTTAAAAGGGGAGGCTTTAAACCAGAATTATTTAATTATTAATTATTAATTATTAATTATTCGGTAAAAATTGAAATAATCTAAGATACCAGGAAAATATAAATGTCTAAAAAAGAATTTATTTTAAGATTTATTCGGCGTTATCCTTTCCACATAATAGGAAATATTATATTAGGCTTTGCCGGAGGATTATTTAATGGAGTTAATACAGCCCTAATAGTACCAATACTACTGCAAATTTCTGGGCAAGTAATTGAACTGAAGGGTTCTCCACCTATAATTAAGTTTTTATTATCTCCTTTTGATGGAGTTCCAGAAAAGTATCGTCTTGTGGTGATGCTTTTAGCAGTGATATTAACTATTGTTCTGAAAAATTTAACCACATATTTAAAGAATTTGTTATCAGTAGCTTTTACTCGTAGTCTCACAAATAGTATTAAATCAGAAATGTTCCAAACATTAATGGACAGCGATTTAGACTTCTTCACGAAAGTTAAAGTAGGAGATTTAACAAAACGTTTAGGCTCAGATACAGCTCAATGCACGCAAACTATTAATGCTTATATTAATCTAGTAACTCAATCAATAACTATTTTATTATTTGTCAACATACTAATTTCTATATCTTGGCAGCTTACTTTAATTTCTACTTTATTAATAACCTTAATCGCAGGTATTAATCAATTATTTATCCATCGCTCAAAAAAATATGGAGCTTTGTTAAACCGGGAACAAAAAACTTATGCCATTAAAGTCATTGAAACTCTCAATGGTATCCGCTTAATTAAATCAGTAAGTACTGAAAATAGAGAATATAAACAGTTAAGAAAATTAATGCTTTCCTTGGAAAACATAGCGCTGAAAGCCAAAATGAATTCAGCATTAATAGCACCAGTTAATGAAGTGACAAGCATAATTACGGTAATCAGTATTTTATTATTAGGCAGAACTTTATTTGTCGATCAAGTTGCAAACCTCTCTGCTATATTACTTACCTATCTTTTAGTTCTATTTCGGTTACTACCAATGATATCAGGAATTAATGGTACCCGTAATCAAGTTGCCAAAGGGTCTGCTAGTTTTGATATGGCTGTAGACTTATGGAGAAGAGATAATAAACCAATTATGAAACCTGGTTCCATACCCTTTCAAAAAGTTAGGAGGAAAATTCATTTTAATAAAATTTCTTTCTCTTATCCAGGTAATAGTAATTTAGTTCTCAAAAATGTTGATGTATCTGTACCTAAAGGTAAAACCTTAGCATTAGTGGGAGGTTCGGGAGCAGGTAAGTCAACATTTGCTGACCTACTACCAAGATTTTATGACCCTATTTCTGGTTCCATTACTATAGATGGCATCGACTTGCGTGAATTCGATATTACCAGCCTCAGAAAAAGAACTGGTATTGTTAGTCAAACTACTCATTTATTCAACGATACAGTCAGAAATAATATTTTATATGCTCGTCCTGATGCCACAGAAGATGAAATGATTCAAGCTGCGAAACAAGCTAATGCTTATGATTTTATTATGGAATTGCCAAAGCAATGGGAGACCGAAATAGGCGATCGCGGTGTTATGCTTTCTGGTGGTCAGCGTCAACGCTTGGCTATTGCTAGAGCACTATTGCAAGATCCAGAAATATTAATCTTAGACGAGGCCACCAGTGCCCTTGATACTGTTTCTGAGCGTTTGGTGCAGGAGGCCATCGATAAATTAAGTCGAGACCGAACAGTTTTAGTTATTGCCCATCGTCTCTCAACAATTCAAAATGCAGACCAGATAGCTGTTTTAGAGCGTGGAGAATTAGTAGAAATTGGCACTCATTTGGAACTTTTAGAAAAAGAAGATGGTTACTATCGCCGTCTATATTCTATACAGTTTGGCGAGGAATCTAAGGCAAATCATTATATTGACCATCAACTTTTGACTAAAGCTTCTTATGAAGCTCGTGGTTTTCTCAATCAAATTATTGGTTCTTTAAGACTATTAGCTGATGAAATAGTTGATACTCCTGAAGAACAGACAGAACTTACTGAGGAAGCTTTTCAGTCATCAATTTCTCTTTTAAGAACCCTAGAAATATTTGAAAATCAAATGGTAAACAAGAAGAGAGCTTAACGATAAAATTTTTATTGGTTCAATTATTATTATATAAATACACTTGAAGAGTATTGAATAATTAATAATTTTTGAGTTAGTATATCGAAAATTAGTTAATTTTATAGAACAAAGTTTGTCATACCAAAACATTAAACGTAGTTTTATTGCTCTAATTTTTCAAATATCCATTCTTGCAAAATAGGATTGACTAATTCCGGTGCTTCATCTTGAGGACAATGACCAACTCCAGGTAAAGGAATAAACTTTTCTACTGTTTCAAACTTAGCAAATTCCTTTGCCAATTCTATATTTTCCCAGGGGTCTTCCTCTCCCCATAAAATGAGAGCCGGACATGGTAATATTGGCAATAAATCTTCAGGTAAAGGTCCTTGAGAATAACCAGTAAAAGCCACAAAAACATCAACTGCTCCCTCATCTTTTGCTGCTGTTAAAAGTATATCTATTAATTCATCAGTAACAGCTTCAGAACGTTTATAAGCTTGTAACAATACTCGTCTGACTGTTTTCTCTGTTGCTAACTGGTTAAAAAATATTTGACTTATCCACTTGACTTTTAGCGCTTTTTGTACTATAGATGCCCCTTGACTGCGATACCAAGGAAGAGTAGAGCGTTTCCGTTCGTGCAAAAGTCGCAAAGAACAATTGATAATTCCTATACCCAAAGCAATATCTGGATAATCCACTGCGGCCTGCATCACCGCAATACAACCAACAGAATTTCCGATCAGAAAAGCAGGAGTGCCAACTATTTCTCTACAGAAATCAGCAATTTGTTGACTCCAGGTTTCAAATGTATAGGTAACATCTTTGCTTGGAGTTGGTTTAGCTGAAGCGCCAAAACCAAGTAAGTCAATAGCATAACAACGACAATTGGTAGCTAGTACAGGGATATTTTTGCGCCAGTGTCCCCAGGAAGCACCAAAACCATGTACTAATACTACAGAAGGGCCTTTTTCTCCTTGGCTTTGGTAGCAGATAGGCCAGCCTCGCCATATCCAAGTTTTAGGGGTAGTCATCAGATTTAATACCATTTCTCACACATTATTGCTACATCTCCTTGAGAGTAGGGAGTAGGGAGTAGAGTTCAAAGGCATAAGATATCTTTAGTTTAATGCCGATAATCGTTACAAACATTGCTGAACTATTATTATTACTTAATAGCTAAAGTAGCATCGGAAGTATAGCATGATTTTTGGGAATTGGTATAAAATGTATTGATCGTTAGTTTTATTATTTTACCGAATAGTTAAGGTTTAAAGCCTCTCCTTTAAAGGAGAAACAAGAGGTCGTAGCGGAGCTTCCCGTAGGGTGGGATGGCGTTTTGCTCCGCAACATATAAAGCCGAGCGGCTCTGTCAAGAGCGGGTCTCCTCGCTATATCCAATCGACCAAGAGATAAAAAATTTTCCTTTTATTCAATCCTCTTCCTTTTAGGGCTATCCATTATCAGCAAAATTCTTTACAAAAGTTGATAATGCCTATTATCAAAAGCTTACGAGTATTTTATTGGTTTTACAAGCTTTGACAAATTGACTAACTTGTGTACTCCTAAAAGTTGTTTTTTGTCGTTGCGATCGCAAGGACACTAGGAGCTTTCAGACTTCCCAACATCAAATGATATTTTTGTCAAGTTTTATGTTAAGAAAGATGTTTATAAGGGTGCATCTCAATGCGTGAATAAAGCCAAAAAGTTATTGCTTTTAGGGAACAGGGAACACCGGAGCTGGGAACAGGAAATATATAGGAAAAAAGTATTTTTGCTTGCTATGAGATGCACCCGTTTATAAAGCATAGCTTTTAGGGAGAGGTAATTATCAATTATCCATTATCCATTATTGAACTGAATCTACCTTGAGGAATTTTTTGTCGTTTGCTATGGAAGAATAATTTTCATCTTAAACTTAGAAAAAATCAGCAATTTATCTCAGTAATTATTTTCTAAATTAGATTTATTATTTGTTGATATATTATATAGTGTTTCTCAAGTTACTTGAGATACAGTAGCTTTTCTTCTTTTCTGTCTTGGTGTGCGTTACAGGTGCATTTGTCGGCTTGCTCAGGCGCGACCTGGTGGCCCCTTTGTTCCAGCCTCTATCGTACCCCACAGGGTCGCATCACTATTCCCTATTTCCCGAATTACTACTCTGTACGGACTTTAATATACCAGGTCCCTATCTGCTACCTACTCCCTAATTAATAAA
>NZ_JAAHHG010000518.1 GCF_010692555.1 Okeania sp. SIO3B5
ATGGGGGGATGTGGAGATTGGGAGATGGGGAGATGGGGAGGTAGTGAGATGGGGAGGTAGGGAGATGGGGGATTGGGAGATGGGGAGATTGGGAGATGGGGAGTTGGGGAGATGGGGAGATGGGGAGATGGGGAGATGGTAATCAAAGATAGCATTACTATTAAACATCTCCAAAAATCAAAAATTCAATCAATTCTTATCCATAAATTATCAATTGCTCCCCTCCTGGGAGGGGTTAGGGGTGGGTTCCCTGTTCCCTGTTCCCTGTTCCCTGTTCCCTGTTCCCTGTTCCCTGTTCCCTGTTCCCTCTTTTCTGGAGATGTCTATTCAGAAATGGTACTATATCAAATCCGTTTAATTCGGTATAAAAAAATGTTCCATCTGGGCGCTATTGCCAAATCTTTGCTTTATCAAAATAATTGGATCTAAAACCCCGCCTTTTAAGGCTAAATATTTTTGGAGTCTTACTCAAATCCCCTACTTTCCCTCCTGGGAGCAGTAGGGGTGGGTTAACTTCTGACTTCGTTAACTCCCCACACTCCCCTAATTAGGGCAAGGCTGTTTCATTCTTGCTTAAGGCTTCAGGGGAGCAGGGGAGTAGGGAGTAGGGGAGAATTTTCCACGCTTAAGCCAACGATTTTCCCCAAATTTATCAATTATTCTTAAAGGTTAAAAATACGAATTGTTGTGGCTTTGAGGGAATTGAACCAGATATTTAGACAAAGTTTAATGACACTTATCGGCAAATGCGTGGCTAATTTCTCTATTTTGTGATCCTCTAATCTCTCGTTCTCCTTAAATTGTTAACTCACGGTACTTTGAAACAGCCCTGCCTAATTAGGGTTTGCTGATTAAATCTCAAATAATTACCAGTTAAAGGTTTTAGCCTTTTTAGGTATTGAAAAAGTACATGGTTTTCAACTCTTCATGCTCAAAAAGTTAGCATTTTTAGCAACAAGAGTTGGGCAAAAAAATTCTCCCCTACTCCCCTACTCCCCTACTCCCCTACTTCCCTACTCCCCTACTCCCCTACTCCCCTACTTCCCTACTCCCCCGCTCCTTAAAAAGAAACCCTAATTAGGAGGAAGAGTG
The DNA here is from genome assembly GCF_010692555.1 of Okeania sp. SIO3B5. Lineage (GTDB taxonomy): Bacteria > Cyanobacteriota > Cyanobacteriia > Cyanobacteriales > Microcoleaceae > Okeania. The sequence goes on from NZ_JAAHHG010000518.1 coordinate 1,093, forward strand.
TTTCCAGGTTCTTCATCTGGATCTTCCTCTTCTTGGGGACTCAAGAGTAATTTTTCAATTTCAGGAGTATCTATGAAAGCAAAAGTTAAAGTTGTTGCTTTAGATGGGGAAAAAGTGATATAGCTGTCGCTGTACTCCGGCAACGTTGTCAAAGCAATAATATTGGGTAATAAAGCAATAAGGTTTAAGCTAATGAAATAAAGTAACATTTGCATGACTCCTAATATATGGTGTTTACTTCCGTCTCTATAAACCTCTTTGTCTTAAGGAGCAAATTTATGCACTTATCAGAAAAGGCAGAAGGAAATTCTGACTCCTGCCTTCGTAAGCATTCAGCACTCAGCCAGCCTCCTATAGTCAGAACTACGTTATCAGCTAGCCTCCTCCGGAGGAAATGCGGACTTCAGCTATTGCTTTTAGTAAGCATTCAGCAGTCATATCATGTCCGGTTGAATAATTAGACTTTGGAGGAGGTAAGGCAGGAGGCAACCCACCCCTAACCCCTCCCAGGAGGGGAAGGCAGGAGGCAGAAGGTTTTCTTTCATTGTCACCTTAATTTTATACACGCTCCGATGCTACCGGACATGATATCAGCCATCAGCTAGCAGCTATTGCTTTTAGTAAGCATTCAGCAGTCAGCTATTAGCTAGCCTCCTCCGGAGGAAATGCGGACTTCAGCTATTGCTTTTAGTTTAGGATCAAAGCTTTATTAATTGTCTTATATCGAGCGTGATAAAAAACTTTCTCCTTCTTTTCTTCTTTCTTCCCTCCTGAATTCTGTTTGCGTAGCATTCCGTAGGAAATTGCAGAATTGCTGAATTCTGAGTAGTTTATTTATAACTGTTCAACCGGACATGATATTACTACAAAAGTTGCTTCCCTTGCCCTTAAAGTCAGTTGTTAATTTAAACACTGTCCTTAAGGAGAAAATCTTGTTGCTGAAGTCCGCAGTTCCGACTCAGGAGGCTAGTGCAGGATGGCGGAAATAACTAACCAGTTAAAAAAGGTTCAAAAGCTTGTACAATAACCTTTCTTCCCTTCTGCCTTCTGCTATCCTAGATAACTAAAGCCTCTTGCCTTCTGCCTTTTTGCACTAGCTGACGGCTGAATGCTTACCTTCTGCCTTCCCTCCTCCAAAGTGTAACTATTCAACCGGAAATTATATAACTGCATAATTAAGAAATCTACAGACAATATAGAGATAGTAACAAGATAAACATTTTTTTGGAGATAAATAAATGACTAAAAAAAAATAAAAATAATTTATATATCTTGCATTCAATTAGCTAGATATGCTAGGTTAAATACAAATAATTGACCAAGCCTTCAGTGATTCATAATTTCAGCAAACAGTTTAGATCTAGACTTAAAACTAGACATATGTGATTTTAATGGGGATTAAATTCTTATTAATTTGTCCTATTCTATAAGTTGAAATTTAAATCCAAGCTTATAGTTTATAGCTGTTAATTGCTAACTGATAACTTGATTTACAGCTAATTGAAAAATTCACAACAGTCATAATTAGGGTTTGCTGAAAAAGTCTTATGGGTGAGGGTAGGAGACAGGAGACAACCCACCCCTAACCCCTCCCCCTCCCAACCCACCCCTAGCCCCTCCCAGGAGGGGAGGGGAAGACAGGAGATAGGAGAAAAGGGAATTTATAGGAGGTAGGAGTAAGAATTGTCCCAAGATTGTTCTGCAATTATTCTGCCTTTTATCCTAACTTTTTGGTCGCTCAAGCTGAAAAAGTTGCACTTTTTTTCGCTCCTTAAAGGCTAAAACCTTTATCTGTAAATGCTTTTAGATTTATTCAGCAAGCCCTAATTAAAACAAAATGGGTTAGCAATACTCCATTATCTCAGGACAAAATTGGTATTACAGGAGGTACTGATAACTGACACAGCAATTCCGTTAACCCTTTCTTGTCTATTCTCCATTCCCTGTTGCCAGATGAGCTGTTGCCTAAAACAATAAACATAAGTAGCTCACGGACAGCGGGAAGTGCTGTAACTGATAACTGAAGTGACATCTACATCAAAGGTAAAAATATGATTTTTAACAGAAACAGAGATATCAAAGCAAAATTTTCGACCTTCTTCAACATAGAAGAAAAATCAAATAAACTAGGAATAATCAATTTCCAAACAGTGCCTAAACTAGCCAAAAATTTCGATGGCATATTTCAATCATATCCAGAAGTAAATGAAGAATATTGTGCCAAATTTTTTGTTAAAGAAGTACAAACAAAAAATAAAAACAAGCTAGAAAAAGAACACTTATCAGCATATTTAGAAGAATCCTGTTACTGGCTGGCAACTCAAGAACTTAATCAACAATTGGCACCCATAAAATGGCAGGAATTAGATTGTTTTCAAGAAGCAAGAAAAATCGCAGCTGAACCTAGTAAAATATTTGCTAAATATAATTTTACTGACACCTCAGTGATAACCTGGGCAAAACGACAAATAAAACATCAAGTCAGACAAATAGCTTATGTAGGCAAAGAATTTTGTAAATACGCAACTTGGTCTGCACCTAAATATTTAAGTGAAAAAATGCTGATAGAAGCTCTACAAACTAAGTCAAATATCAATACAAAAAAAGAAATTGACAGTTGTACTTTAGCATTCAAATCTTATAAAGCAGTTTATAGAAGCAAACCAGAAAAAATTGGAGGAAAGCTAGCAGAACCAAGTAAAAAACAGTGGGAAGATATTAAAAATTACTATAATAAATTATGTTCCCGCTATAACAATAAATTATCCTCTGATAATAGTGAACCTCTAGAAGAGATAACTGATTTTCAGCAAATTAAAGACACAATTATCGCCTGTGAAAAAGTAGCAAGAGGCTATTGTTGTACTCTTGAATATGTTGAGAAAAATTCAACACTAGAAAAAATGATTTCAGTTAATTACCCGCCCCAAGAAACAGAGAGTGAAGAACAAAAGCAAATAATCTCAGTGTGTTTGTCTGAGTTTTCCAAACTAACACCAGAATGTCAGAAACTAATGCAATTATATTACGGCTTAAATATCTCGCAAACTGAAATGAGTGAGATATTTGGTATGCACCAATCTCAAATATGTCGAAAAATTAAAGAGCGTGAAAAAAAGCTATTAATAGCTTTGGAGAAATGGTGTCAAGCAAATTTGGAAATTACTCCAAATGAAGGAATTATCGAAGAACGTCGTCAATTTTTAAAAGACTGGTTGAAATACTATTTTCAGCAGCAATTTTATCGGGTATTGCAGGAAAATTTATTAGGCCAGAAAAAGGAAAAAATTATGATTTTGCGGCTACATTATGGTGAAAGATTAAAGCTAGATACTGTAGCAGAAAAGTTAAAAGTTTCTGAGCAAAAAGTTGCGGGGGAAATTGAGATGGTGCAGCAAAAACTACAGATATTTTTACAGCAATGGATAATGGAAAAAATGGAGATTTGTTTACCAAAGTCTGCAAATAAAAGAATCGCCAATTTTGTAGAGGAATGGTTGAAAATTGCGCCTTACGCTATGTGGAATTGAAGAAGGAGTCAGGAGTCAGGAGACAGGAGTCAGGAGGCAGGAGGCAGGAGGCAGGAGGCAGGAGGCAGGAGTCAGGAGTCAAGAGGCAGGAGGCAGGAGGCAGGAGGCAGGAGGCAGGAGGCAACCCACCCCTCGCCCCTCCCCCTCCCAGGCAGGGCTGTTTCATTCTCAATAGACACGGGGACACGGAGACACGGAGACACGGGGATAGAGGCTTTTAATTTATGATTAAATTGACTTTTCACCATTTTAGTCAGAGCAAAAGGGACGTTATTGGCGCTCAAAATCAGCCAATTTTGGTAAATTTTGCTATTCTTTGATCCCCATTACTCCTATTCTCCCGCTCATCGTTAACTTGCGATACTTTGAAATAGCCCTGCCCCTCCCAGGAGGGCCAGGAGACAGCTATACTGGAGAAATGGGAATGAGCGAGGAGGTAGGAGCGGGCGTTTTGTCCCAAGATTTTCATTACGGGAGTAGGACAAACTTCTTCCCTCTTCCTTCTTCCTTCTTCCTTCTTCCTTAAACATTACCGGAGCAGGACTAACTTCTTTCTTCTTCCTTCTTCCTTCTTCCTTCTTCCTTCTTCCTTAAACATTACGGGAGCAGGACTAACTTCTTCCCTCTTCCCTCTTCCTTCTTCCTTAAACATTACCGGAGCAGGACAAACTTCTTTCTTCTTCCCTCTTCCTTCTTCCTTAAACATTACCGGAGCAGGACAAACTTCTTCCTTCTTCCTTCTTCCCTCTTCCTTCTTCCTTCTGAATATAAATAGGAGAAATCAAAAATGACATTAACTCTAGATGAATTAACAATAGTATTTCCAGACCAATTATTATTAGAAAATTCCCCAGAAGAAACCGAACAACTCTGGCAAGAATCTCAAAATTATTCTAATGATGCAGCTAGGTGGAATGCTTATTTGAATCGTCTTTGTTTAAATATGACAATTAAATATTTAACAGAAGATACACAACCAGAAGAAATACCACAAATATCATTAGACTTAGAAAGTTTAAATCAAATTTGGGAGGTGGTAAACGGTAGTGCTCTTTCCATAGGAGAAACTAGAATTATTCTCATACCCACAGAAGAAATAGATACAGAAGAATTTGCTATTCCCCAGGAGTGGGTAGACTTGCCAAGTTTGGTAGGTGACTATTATTTGGCAGCAGTAATGGAACCGGAAGAATATCGGATGAGAATTTGGGGTTACACCAGTTATCAAAATCTCAAAAGCAAAGCAAACTATGACGAATTAGATCAAATCTATTATTTAGGGCAAGAATTTATGACTGAAGATTTAAATGTCATGTGGGTTACGCGGGAACTTTGTCCCCAGGCAAAACCATCAGTTGAGGCCATAGAAAGTTTGTCTTTAGATGAAGCAATTGCTTTGGTGGCACAGTTGGGGGAATCGTCTCCTTATTCTCCCAGGTTGGAGGTGGAGTTTGAGAAGTGGGGAGCGTTGTTAGAAAACCAGAATTTATTGCAGATGTTGTATGAGCAGAGGTTGAGAGGCGATCGCCCGACTGGTACAAATTTACTGCAATGGTTTGAGGGGATATTTGAAACTGGTTGGCAAACTGTTGAGGAGGTTTTAAATTTTGAGCAAGCAGAAATTGGTTATAGTTTTCGTAGTTCAGTGGGGATATCCCGGGGTAAAAAGATCGATCTAGGAATGCAATTTTCTGAGGAGTCGGTAGCTTTAATTGTGCATTTACTTGCAGAAAATGATACAGAAAAAGATGTGAATATTCAAGTACATCCGATGGGGGAACAAATTTATTTACCACCGGGAGTTAAGTTAATAGTTATGGATGAGTTTGGGGAAGAATTAGCATTTGTAGAATCTCGCGATGCCGATAATTTTATTCAGCGGAATTTTACTGCTGAAGTAGGAGACAAGTTTAGTATTGCTGTGGCATTGAGAGAAGCAAGAATTACTGAAGATTTTTATTTGGAATAAATAGGAAGGCAGCGGGAGCTGGAGGCAGAAGGCAGCGGGAGCTGGAGGCAGAAGGCAGAAGGGAAAAAAAGGTTAAAAGGTAGAAGGTTTTTTTGTCACTGATTATCCGGACATAGTATCTGTTGCCTGGTAAGCATTCAGCATTCAACATTCAGCTATCAGCTTTTGAGATACATCTATAATTTACTATCACAAATTATATGGGTTAATAACTCAGATTTGTGGTTGAAAATTTAGTAGAAGTTAAAAAAATGCTGTCTTCATCCATTAAAAAGCTAGGAACTGACTGCTGATATCATGTCCGGTAGCATCGGAGCGTGTATAAAATCAAGGTGACACTCTTGAGAAAACCTTCTGCCTCCTGCCTTCCCCTCCTGGGAGGGGTTAGGGG
>NZ_JAAHHG010000519.1 GCF_010692555.1 Okeania sp. SIO3B5
AACTTTTTTAAGTCAACTAAAGGTCAAAGGAAAGGTAAGCCTATAAGACCTCCTAAGTTCAAAAGTAGAAAGTCAAAGCAAACTGCTAGGTTTACATGCATGAGGTTTTAAAGTTGCTCAACACAAAGTTTATTTAGCCAAAATAGGAAAGCTGAAAATAGTTTCGCCCGTGAGAGTTACCTGCTACTCCATCATCAGTAACAGTAATAAAAGATTCAGCTAATAGGTATTTCTTAAGTTTTGTAGTAGAAACTTGTGCCCAAATCTTGCCTCAAACTGATAATTTAGTAGGTATAGATTTAGGTATCAAAACCTTTGCTACATTTAGTAATGGTACAAAGGTTGATGCTCCTAAACCACTCAAAAAACGAATTAAGAAGTTAAGAAAGTTAAGTAAGTCATTATCTAACAAAACTAGAGGGTCAAAACGATATGAAAAAGCTAGACTGAGAGTGGCTAAATTTCATGCCGAGTTAAAAGATACTAGAATGGATTTTCTGCATAAACTATCCACTAAAATAATTCGTGAAAACCAAACAATTGTTTTAGAAGATTTGTTTGCGAAGCATCTCCGTTGGAAACGTTTCTGGAATGGTGAAAAACCGTAAATTATCCAGAGCTATATCTGATTTAGGTTGGAGACAATTCAGGATACTTCTAGAAGGTAAAGCAGAAAAATACGGTCGTGATTTTAGAGTGATTAGTCGTTGGGAACCCACATCTCAAATTTGCTCTTGTTGTGGATTTAAGGGTGGCAAGTTAGACCTTTCAATTAGGGAGTGGGAATGTCTCAATTGTGGAAGTAAGCATGATAGAGACGAAAATGCAGCAATAAATATATTAGTCGCGGGCGGGCAGTCCGAGACAAAAAACGGACGTGGAGGCAAGCATAAGACTACTGCCAAAGTAGCAGCAGCCAAAGAAACGTCAATCCACTGAAGAGCTAAGGCTCAGTAGGAATCTCCGCGCCTTCAGGCCGGAGAGGATGTCAATGCTTACTCCATTTAAATATAGTGTTTTTGTAAGTATTTCCTAGGTCATGCTGCGCAAACAGCCGTCAGTCAGCCTCCTATCTGAGGAACTACGGACTTCAGCTAGCCTCCTCCGGAGGAACTACGGACTTCAGCTATTGCTTTTAGTTTATGATCAAAGCTTTATTAATGGGTGCATCTCAATGCATGAATAAAGCCAAAAATTTATCGCTTTTAGGGAACACCGGAGCTGGGAACACCGGAGCTGGGAATATATAGGAAAAAAGTATTTTTGCTTGCTATGAGATGCACCCTTATTAATTGTCTTACTACAAAAGTTGCCTCCCTTGCCCTTAAAGTCAGTTGGGGTGCATCTCAATGCGTGAATAAAGCCAAAAATTTATCGCTTTTAGGGAACACCGGAGCTGGGAACACCGGAGCTGGGAATATATAGGAAAAAAGTATTTTTGCTTGCTATGAGATGCACCCGTCAGTTGTTAATTTAAACACTGTTCTTAAAGAGAAAGTTTTGTTGCTGTTTGCGCAGCATGACCTAGGAAAACCTGACAGCTAATAGCTAAATACTTACCGAAAAATTGTGGTTTAAAGCCTCCCCTTTTAAGCTATGCTTTATAAGCAAAATTATTTACAAAAGTGGATAATGCCTATTATCAAAAGCTTACCGAATTATTAATTATTAATTATTAATTATTAAATAATTCACGCCTTGAAGCCGACCCTTTTAAGGGGAAAAAAAGCGGTAGGAAAGCGGAGCATTCCGTAGGATGGGATGGCGTTTGCTAGCGCACAACTACGTTAACGCGTAGCGTCCCGGAGGGAACGGTCTCCTCGCCATATCCAATCGACCAAGAGAAAAGAAATAATATCTCCTGATATTCAATTCCGTAACGGTTTTAACCAGAGGTAATTATCAATTATCAATTATCAATTAATGAAGAGCATTTTGTTGGTTTTACAAGCTTTGACAAATTGACTAACTTGTGTACTCCTAAAAGTTGTTTTTTGTGGTTGCGATCGCAACCACACTAGGAGCTTTCAGCCTCTAATACATCAAATGATATTTTTGTCAAGTTTTATGTTAAGAAAGATGTTTATAAAGCATAGCCTTTTAAGGGAATAATAAAGAAAAATTTTCATTATTAGTCAATCCTCTTCTTTTCAAGGAGAGGTAATTATTAATTATTAACTAGACAGTGCAAAGTTCTTAGAATAACTATTGCTAGCTAAGGCTTTCAGCGATCTAAAGGTTAAAAATTTTTATTCAGAGCTGTAAGTACTGTAAGCCTTTTCCAGTAATGTTTTCAGTCTTCAAAGCTAATAGTTTTTTGGAAGAACTTTGTACTCTCGAGATTATTAGAGCTGATTTATAAAGTAAATATTAAGAGGCTGAATTTCTCGCTATACTTAGGTTTGGCGAATTATCGTCCTGTAGACCCCAAATTCCTGAAAGCTCGGTGATGTAAAACTTTTAACTAAGTTTATAAATCAGCTCTTAATTATTAATTATTAATTATTAATTATTAATTATTAATTAATAATTGTGTTTGCTACTATTTTAATGCTATTTCCCCTCCTAAACTATTTTCTCAATAACGATAATTAATCTCCTAAACACCAAGAAACAACTAGCAATATTATTGACAGAAATAACCATCGAGGAATATGTAGCCATTCCATAAAGTCCATTGGTTCTAAGACAAAGATAGAAGTGAATAACCAACTGAAGAACAATACCACAGTTATCAAAAATAACGACATAGTATTTTCCGAAAAAAAAATGCACAACTTATTTCATTCACCCTTCAGTATAATGTTAAATGACCTGCTCAACCAAAGATGGTAAATTCTCGTGTTTAATACCCTTCTAACTGACTTCCGAATTATCTTTGATAGAGATCCTGCAGCTCGTAACTGGTTGGAAGTTCTTACTTGCTACCCTGGTCTTCAGGCTTTAATATTTCATCGCCTAGCTCATGGTTTGTACAGTCTGAAAATTCCTTTCCTGCCTCGTTTAATTTCCCACATAGGCCGTTTTTTGACTGGGATTGAAATTCATCCTGGGGCTGTTATCGGTCAAGGAGTGTTTATTGACCACGGTATGGGTGTGGTAATTGGAGAGACTGCTATTGTGGGAAATTATTGCCTAATTTATCAAGGGGTAACCCTGGGTGGTACTGGCAAAGAAACTGGTAAAAGGCATCCTACTTTGGGTGAGAATGTGGTGATTGGTGGGGGTGCCAAGGTTCTTGGTAATATTAATATTGGTAATAATGTCCGTATTGGTGCTGGCTCGGTAGTGCTTAAGGATGTTCCTTCTAACTGTACTGTTGTGGGAGTGCCTGGAAGAGTTGTATATCGTTCTGGAGTAAAGGTAAATCCTTTAGAGCACGGTAGTTTGCCTGACTCTGAGGCTGAGGTTATTCGTTCTTTGGTGGATCGAATTGAATTTCTTGAACAACAGATGGAAAGTTTACAAGGTAAATTATCGCAGTCTGTTGTAGTCAAGTCTGACGCTCCATCTTCTGTTAATTATGCTAATTGTCATCTCCAAGACTAAGCAATTCAAGATTTTTTTATGGCTAAGGAATTTAAGGATTTATATCTTGAATAGACCAAGTCTTAGAGTTATCAATTTGATAAAGCCAACGGTTTTGTGGCTCTCCTTTTAGTTCTAAATGCTCGACTTTTGTTGGCTCTAGTAATAATAGATAAAAGTTTGATAGAGGATAGGCAGGATTTGGTGGGGACAATTCAAAGGCACTAATTTCTACTTTACTGCCTCCAGGATTAGGCCAAGTAAATTGTTGTCTAGCATTGTCTGAAATTTCTTGCCATGTTGTTTCTCTGGCTTTAGCAAGTTTGGGGTGAGGATTATTTGCTTTGATTAGGTAAAGTTTCCCGGTTAGACGAAATTGTTCTCTAGTTTTAGGAAAATACCAACAGACCTCGCCCCAAGGATTTTTTTCTATTTGCTCTGCTTTGTTGCTACGACTATCAGTGATGAATTTTAGTTGATTGGTTTCTTCTAAAAAACCTCGGAATACGATGGTACGATTTTTGGGTTGGCCTTCAGCAGTGACTGTTGCTAGTTGGAGATAACGAGCATAAGTTAGGCTTCGGTTTCTATGTAAAGCTCTGGCTAAAGGCGATCGCCAAGGTGCTAGTTTTTCTGCCTCTATTAAGTTAAGAAATTCCATGATTATTGGCTATTTTTGCTTTTTTCGTAGAGGAGACATCTTAATACTAAATCCGGTTTACCTTCCAGGCGAGACTCCCCCATCTGATTGAAAAACTTTCGGTATTTCGGAACTATCTGTGATTATGTCTTTGTGAGCTTCATTAGTATATTTTTCCTCGACTAAATCTTGTAAATCTTTTTCCCAAGCTTTAATTTCAGGTGTTTTAGATATAGGAACTTTTTTAGACTCTGGCTCGGCTACTGTTTCAGTCTCTGGATCAGAGTCTTGTTCTGTGTCTAAATAATTTCCTACAATCTCTTCGAGTAATTTTTCAGGCTTGACTCCCTGTTGTTTGGCCTGAGCTCTTAACTTATCCCAAACGTCTCTGGGTAGTTTTGCTGTGGCTAGGAGGGGTGCGGTTTCCCCGATAATAGTAGTTTCTATGTAAGTTGCTGTAATAGGTTTGGATTCTTGCTTTGCCCTACCCAGAACCTCTTGCCAACAGGTCACTGTCTCATCGACTTCCTCGCTGACTTGACTGGCAGAACTGGCTAATTTTTGGGCTTGAGATACGTTGTCTGGTAGTTCGGTGAATCCTTCGAGCATCAATGACCAAGATATTTGAGCAGCTTTAATGACTCGTTTGACGTAATAGACCGATTTTTTTAAGCCTTTAAGGCAATACTCTTTGAAGGTTTTATACCCCAAATTTTTATACAATTTATAAATTTGAAAAGCTCTCAAAGCCATGCCCTCTTTGATATAGGCATATCTATCGGCCAGCATATCTATTTCCAGAGAAGCGATCGCTTCATCCCCTTCTTTCCAAGTGTTGTCCCAAAATAAATCGCAAAATTTATCTAGATATGCATCTGCCCAGTTGGGAAGTTCTGGGTCATTGAAAGGAGTCTCGAATTTGTGGTCGTATAAGTTTCCAATCATAAAAAAGTAAGAAAAAGTATTTTTACAAAGATTGGGGTGAAGTTAGAAAATAAATGCCTCACCCGAAAAGACATCCATTAGATAGTCACTAGAAATATTTCATTAATTGATAATGGATAATTGATAATTACCTCGGATTTTAACCGTTACGGAATTGAATATAAGGAGATATTATTTCTTCTCTTGGTCTCATGGATATGGCTCCGAGACCCGAAGAGTGACAGAGCCGCTCCGAAGATCGCCATCCGGAGACCGCTTTTTTTCCCCTTAAAAGGGGAGGCTTCAAGGCGCGAATTATTTAATTATTAATTATTAATTATTAATTATTAATTATTCGGTAAGGCTATGTCAGTTAAGCATTAGGCTTTAACTGTTTGAACTGCTTTGTTGGACTTCACCTCTTGGAAATTAAACATATGCTTAATTGGTTATTATTATAACTAAGTATATATTATAATGTCAATACTGATTTGGTAAAATATTTATATAAATATATGAATGAAGAAAAAGCTTATGGCAAGAAGGTCTCCGAAGGAGTACATAGAACCAACGATCAGATCGACGTTTTCTATAACAGCGACAGCCAAGGAAGGTTTGAGCAAGTTGGCTCAACAAAGGGAGCTAAACATCTCTTACCTTCTAGAGAAAATTGGTCGGGAGGAAATACCGTTAGCTCCGACCGAGGAACTATTTCTGGGGGGGATTCTTAAGCAGTTAATCCAAGAAGTTCAAGACCATTTGGATGAGTCGATTTCTCGAACGGAGAAACTGCTTCATAGAAAACAACAACTGATAGAACTTTTCAATCAACTGGCTGAGAAAACAGGTGAGACTTGGGATGAGCCAAAAAAGTCTTCAGCAAAACCTATAGATTCAGACGAAGAAGAATAAAAAGTCAAAGGAGCTGATCGCAGCAATGTGGTCGGTATTTTTTTATGTTGAACTGCTTGGTTGGGCATCACCTCCTGAAAATTTTAAAGCGCTTTTTACTGAAATAATAATAAACAAACGCTTGCAATATTGTCAAGTAATTGAGTAAAATATTTTTAAGCGCTTACAATGGACAAAAACAAAAAAAATAGATGGGAAGAAAGATCAAGTACGAGCAAAAGAAACAACAATTGAATCTAACAGTTACTCCAGAGACGAAGGAACTATTGGGAGAGATAGCGGATGGTCTGAACATCAGTCGGAGCGAGTTGATAGAAAAATGGGCGAGGGGCTGGCATCAGACACAGTCAGTGGGCTTATTGGGGGAATTTTTGACCTGTTTCGAGAAATTGTCCGCGATGCATTAAATTATATGTACGCTCATAACGGGCGTTTAAAGCAACGGGGCGACGAAAGCGATGTCTCTATTGCTAGCTTCTTGGATAAAGCAGCAGCTTTAGAAAGAGAGATGGCTAAAGTCTTGGAACAGGTTGAGCAACCACCAAAAAATGAAAAATTAGAAGAATAAAAAATTAAAGGAGCCGATCGCAGTAATGTGGTCGGTATTTTTCATGGCAAAAATCCTACACAACCAATACGCCTAAATTGTCACAGGCCACCAGCAAGGCAAAATCTTTTAACTCAGACAATATAATCTACATTATGTATTTCAAAATGTAGCATGAAGATTCGGGAGTCAGAATTTCCGTTTGTCATGCTCCGCAAACAGGCATCAGAAGAAAATAATAGCGGTCATAGCAATTAAGTATTGTAAAGTTTTATTAATTCTATAGAAAAACATAGAAAAACAACTAAAAATATCTTAGACTGGGATTAGTTAAATTCCCATAAATTAGGTTTATGAATGAAATTATCTGATTATGCAAAATCTTTAGGAGTTTGTTACAAGACAGCT
>NZ_JAAHHG010000052.1:0-8306 GCF_010692555.1 Okeania sp. SIO3B5
GGACGCAAGATGCACAAGGCCCATCCGCGTGAGAGACAGCCCAGTTGGTTTGAGTTATTAGTATTAGTACAAAATAAATGTAATGTAGATTCTTTGAGAGTAGCTCGAATCTTGATTCCCAGAGTAGTAAATTGTTGTTGTAGCAAACGTTCAATTGCTGCCACATCTCCCCAACTTGCCCATTCTTGTAGCATCAGATCGGGCGGAGTTAGATCCACCCGCAACATCCAGTCCGGTGCAGTTTCACCCTGAACAAGTAGAGAAATTAGAGCTTCATGGAAATCTTTGAGTTTTAACTCTCGGAGCTTTTGCGCGATCGGTTCTGCCAACAGAGATGGTGCTGGACTATAAGCTGCTTCACAGGAGACCCATAAAATTTTATGGGTTTTCAATTCAGGACTTTTGGCAGAATCTTCTGATTGTGGGGTAGTTTCTGTTAATTTTTCCTTAAGTTGTTTTTCTCGAATACTGACATTTACAGAAACCCCTAACTCACCTAAAACTTCACTAAGATAACTAGCAATTGCATCTGGATGGCCATATTGGGCCAATCTTTGATAAGAAACTGTAAGGGGAGAATCAAGTAAATATTGGTCTGATTCTTCTGTATTCTCTGACTCTATCTCTAATTCATTTAGCTGTTGTGATTCAGTAACAGAAAAATTTTCTGGGTCTAATTTTGGTGATAAAACCAGTTCTGAATAATCTAATGTGTCATTTGTCAACACAGATGCTTTGTGGGGAGTTGAAAGTAATTCAGAGGCATTGTGATTAATATCTAGTTTCGGAGATTGTCCAGCAGTGACTTTTGTCAGATGTCCTTCCGGTAAAGTTTGGCTATCACTTTGATTTTGTGGATATTTTGCAGGAACAAGATAATTAGACTTCGAGAGAGTATTAACTTCTGAATCAGAGGAATTAGAAGGAGTATTTACCTGTTGAGTCTGAGTTGCTACCTTATTACCATCAAGTTTTACTGTCCAATCAGGTCTCCTGCGACCTAAAGTTCGGCCACATAGAAACATCTGGTAAATCCGAGGTTGATTAGGAGGTAGTAGAGTTTCTAGATCGATCTTACCCAGTGCTTGAGAAAACTGGGCTAGGGCAAAGTTCATTTCTGGACATTTTTCCGCTTCACAGAGAATATGTAAATGATTGCCACGCAATCTTACTTGCACTTGTACCTCTGGAAGTCCCAGAGCTTTCTGTGCCCAATCTCCTAAAGGAGAGCGATTTTCCGTCAATATAGTTTTATTCCCTTTCATCTTCTCCTGTTTGTGGGAGACTCCCTTGCTCGGCTTAACTATTTGTTAGTGACATTTTGGACTGTAGCGCATAAACATTTTGACATTTTCCCGACGCTGCTCTACGAGACAGCGCGGGATTCCCTAACATCGCTGTTAGGGGCTTTCTGTTTCATAGCACCTGCCTTCCGAGACTTACTCTCTTCGGGTCTTACAGTCACTCCACAGACTGACACTGCGAGCCCCGCAGCCTTCTTGGTGGGCGTTCCCTTGCGTCTAACCTCTTCCAGAGGAGCTTCGCTAACGCCGACGCGGGTTCCCATCCGCAAAATATTTATCGAAGCGTTAACATCACGGTCATGGTGAGTTGCACACTCTGGACAATCCCACTCTCTAATGTTTAGAGGTAATTTTTCTACTATATGTCCACAATTAGAGCAACGCTTAGAACTGGGGAAATATCTGTCTATTTTGATTAATTCCCGTCCATACCATTGAGCTTTGTATTCTAATTGCCTAACTAATTCTCCCCAGTTAGCATCACTTATTGCTCTGGCTAACTTATGATTCTTAACCATGTTTTTGACTGCCAAATCCTCAACCACTATCGTTTGGTTTTCTCTAATTAGCTGGGTTGTCAGTTTGTGGGTATAGTCAACTCTTGAATCCTTAATCTTTGCGTGTATCCTAGCTACTTTAAGTCTAGCTTTTTGATAGTTATTAGACCCCTTAGTTTTTCTAGATAGAGACTTCTGAGCTAACCTCAGTTTTTTGTGTAACTTCTGAAGATTCTTTGGGTTGGCTACTTTTTCTCCATCACTGGTAGTTAATAGGCTGGCGATTCCTAAATCAATGCCTACTTGCTTCTGAGTTGGCTTGAGTTTTAAATCTCTGGTATCATTAAATCTCAAAGATACAGACCATCTACCACTTGGGTCAAGTTTGATGGTTATCGAAGTGAGTAGACAGTTTTGGGGCAGTTGCCTACTCCATCTAATAGGTAACGGTTCTGCACATTTGGCCAAATATACTTGACCATTTCTCCACTTAAATGCAGACTTTGTAAATTCGGCACTACCACCATTTCGTTTTTTCTTAAAATTAGGATAGTTAGATCGTCCACTAAAAAAATTGGTGAAAGCAGTCTGTAGATGTCTTAAACTTTGTTGTAATGGTACACTGCTTACTTGTGCTAGAAAATCCAAGTCTTCCTGTTTTTTCCAGTTGGTAAGCATAGCTGAAGTTTGCTTGTAACCTACTCGCTCTTTCCTCTCATACCAAGCTTGAGTTCTTGCTGCTAAAGCTTTGTTGTAGATGAGGCGTACACAACCCAAAGTTCTCCGCAACAGATTTTCCTGTTCTGGAGTTGGGTAAAATCTGAATTTGTAGGCTTTTTCAACCATCTACTGTTGTTTGCTGAATCAATTATTACACTCTAACATAGAGTGTGTAAAACCACAATATTGATTGGCATTCCCATAGGACGCTCCCTTACAGGAGAGGGCGGGTATAAATGCCAACATTTAGATAAGTTCTAGCGTATACACTTACTGAGGTAATATCAATGCAATCCTTCCGAGAAAATTCCTCTGAAAATCCTACACTAAAAACTCCCAGTTGGAAAATTTCCTCAGATATTTTACTTAGCTTGGCCACTGGTCCGGTTTTATTAGGTTTATTGGGTAATAAAGCTATTAATGAATTATTGCCAGAAATTGGCCTCTATAGTGAGGAAATATTCCGGGGCGATCGGCTACCAATGCTTAATTTTCCCCAAAATAAATCAGATTCCTAATTTTATTTAACTATATTCTATATTAGAGTTTCAAAAGATTCCGAAGATTTCTTCAACTCAAGGTTAAGGATGGAAAACTGCCATCCTTTTCAATAGGTTAGCTAAAAGCCTCTACTGCTATGTGATTAATTAACAAAAAACATTGCTGAAAGGCTAGCTATCAAAGGGCTACTTGACTCCCAGGTGTATTATAAACATTTAAATCCCATTTAATGAGTCAGGACTTACGCAAAAGGTCAAGTTATACACCATCTGTAGGGGCAAACGGCCGTTTGCCCCTACTATACATAGTGTTTGTGCATAAATCATGTGAGTGTAACAGAATCAAACAATACATTTATTTTGATATCAGTATCTACTAAGGAATAGGTAATATGAGCTCACTACTAAAATCAGAGCAGACAACGCTAGCACAAGGGGTTAACAATGCCTCGACTAAAGCTTCCAGTATGTTTCTGAGTAATCGAATTAAAATAATTGAAAATTTGTGGGAATTAGTGCTAGAGCAAGAGTGCGGCCAAGAGTTGGTAAGCATACTCCAGAAGATGCGCTTGGTTAATTCTACAGAAGGACAAGCTTTTAACTTTCTGGACTCAGAAATTGTACAACTTATTGAACAGTTAGAACTCAAAGATGCAATTCGGGCAGCTCGAGCTTTTGCTTTATATTTTCAGCTAATAAATATTGTTGAACAACATTATGAACAAAGGATTCAACAACAAGCTTATTCTAAGAACAAAGGTCTGGGAAAACTAATATTTAAAGACGATGAAACTAAGGAAGGTGAAGCTTGTTCATTGCGAGTTGGAAGTATTCCAATATGGAGCGATAACAGAAGTAAACCTGAAGGAGAGGGGACATTTCATTATCTATTTCCCTTACTGCGGACTCTGAACGTACCATCTCAATTAATTCAACGATTAATTGATAACTTAGATATCCGTCTAGTATTTACAGCACATCCTACAGAAATTGTACGTCATACAATTAGAACAAAACAGCGGCGCATTGCCAAAATTTTCCAACAGCTCGATCTAATAGAAGAAAGTTTTTCAGAATTTTCTGGAGATGGAGAACAGGAAAATTCAGTGGTTTCATCTTGGGAAGCAGAATCTCTCAAGGAACAGTTAACGGAAGAAATTCGTTTGTGGTGGCGTACAGACGAACTACACCAATTTAAACCTACTGTACTTGATGAAGTAGAAACAACTCTTCATTACTTTGAAGAAGTGTTGCTTGAAGCTACGCCCAAACTATACCAAAGGTTTAAGCAAGCTCTCCATGGTTCTTTCCCTTACTTAAAACCACCGACTTTCAATTTCTGTAAGTTTGGCTCTTGGGTGGGAGCTGACCGGGATGGTAATCCTTTTTGTACCCCAGAGGTGACTTGGCAAACAGCTTGCTATCAACGCAAGATAGTGTTAGATAAGTATATAGATAAGATCGATTCCCTGATCGAACTTTTAAGTTTGTCGCTGCATTGGAGTGATGTTTTACCAGAACTGCTGGATTCTTTAGACCGCGATCAATTGCAAATGCCCGAAGTATACGATCAGTGGGCAATTCGCTATCGGCGAGAACCCTATAGGTTGAAGTTGTCTTATGTGAGAAAGCGTTTGGAAAATACTCGCGATCGCAACTGGCGCTTGTATAATGGTGATTCTCTCCAGAGGGAAATGGAAGTTCTCTCCCAACGTCGAGAAACAGCAGCAGTTTATCGTTCTGGTCCGGAATTTCTAGAAGAGTTACTACTAATTCAACGTAATTTGAGCGAAACTGGTTTAAGCTGTAGTGACTTGGAAAGTCTCATTTCCCAGGTAGAAATTTTTGGCTTCAATTTAGCACGACTGGATGTCCGTCAGGAGTCTTCTGTCCATGAGGCTGTAATTAATGAAGTTACTGAATATTTACAAATTCTGCCTAAACCCTATATTGAAATGTCAGAGGCAGAACGCACTGAGTGGCTATCAACAGAGTTGCCTACTCGTCGCCCACTAATTCCTACAGAACTACCTTTTTCTGAGAGGACTTGCGAAATCATTAACACTTTCCGAATGCTGCGACAGTTACAGGTAGAGTTTGGCCCCGAAATTTGCCAAACTTACATTATTAGTATGAGTCGTGATGTCAGCGATTTATTGGAAGTGTTGTTACTAGCTCAAGAAGCAGGACTTTATGACCCGGCAACTGGTGCAAGTGAGATTCTGGTTGTGCCTCTGTTTGAGACAGTGGAAGACTTAAGAAATGCTCCCAGGGTTATGCGCAATTTATTTGAATTGCCTTTGTATCGGGCAGCACTTGCTGGTGGATATAATAAATTAGAACCGCAAGCAGACTCATCTGAGTTAGAGACTCTTTTGCAAGAAGTGATGCTTGGTTACTCAGATAGTAATAAAGATTCTGGGTTCCTCAGTAGTAACTGGGAAATTCATAAAGCTCAAAAATCTTTACATGAAATTGGTCAGGAATATGGTATTGCATTGCGGATATTTCATGGACGTGGCGGTTCGGTAGGACGTGGTGGTGGTCCTGCTTACAAAGCTATTTTGGCTCAACCTGGTAAGAGTATTAGTGGGCGGATTAAGATTACCGAACAAGGTGAGGTGCTAGCTTCTAAATATTCTCTGCCTGAATTAGCCATGTATAACTTAGAAAATGTCACTACTGCAGTTATTCAAGCCAGTTTGCTACATACAGGGTTTGATGAAATTGACACCTGGAATGACATTATGGAAGAGTTGGCAGTGCGATCGCGCACTCATTACCGACACCTGATTTATGAACAAGAGGATTTAGTAGAATTTTTCTATCAAGTTACCCCGATCCAAGAAATTAGTCAGCTACAAATTAGTTCTCGTCCAGCTCGGAGGAAAAATGATAAAAAGAAGACAATTTCTGGTTTACGGGCAATTCCTTGGGTGTTTAGCTGGACTCAAAGTCGCTTCTTACTACCTTCTTGGTATGGGGTAGGAACAGCTTTACAAGAGTTTGTGCAAAAGCGACCAGAAGAACACCTGAAACTTTTGCAGTACTTTTATCTAAAATGGCCATTTTTTACCACTGCAATCTCTAAAGTAGAGATGACTCTAGCGAAGGTAGATTTGCAAATGGCTCATTATTATGTCCGAGAATTATCTAACCCAGAAGATAGGGAAAGATTTGAGACGTTGTTTGAGCAAATTTCTACTGAATATAACCTGACACGGGATTTAGTTTTACAAATTTCTGGCAATCAACGACCTTTAGATGAAGAGCCAGATTTACAGCGTTCTGTGCAGTTGCGGAATGCTAATATTGTGCCTCTAGGTATGTTGCAGGTAGCTTTGTTGAAACGCTTGCGCCAGCATGATACAGGTACGCCAGGAGTAATTCACTCTCGCTATAGTAAGGGTGAGTTGTTACAAGGAGCTTTGTTGACTCTCAATGGTATTGCGGCAGGAATGCGGAATACAGGTTGAGGAGTAGAGGAGTAGGGGAGTGGGGGAGTAGGGGAGTGGGGGAGTAGGGAACAAAAGCAGTCGAAGGAAAGAGCGCGGACATATCAAAAGCTTGATTTTCCTTCTTTCTTCTTCCTTCTTCCTTCTTCCTTCTTCCTTCTTCCTTCTGCTATTAAATTAGACTTTCTGAGCAATCTGAAGTGCAGATAAGTAAGAAAGGTTTATAATATTGCCATAATATTCTTTTAAAATTGTACTCAATTTTTCAAATAAAGTATTACGTTGCTTTGCATCCATTGCTATATAAGGTGATAAGGTGCTTAAAAGTGCTAGATAATCATCAATATCATAAGTTACTTCACATATTAATTCTTCGGAAACTAAGTTTTGAAACTTACCAGAGTCAATAACCGCATTTCCTATACTACTAATATTTTTTTGATGAGTTGCGATCGCTTCATACCCTTTTACATCAGATGCATAGGTTTGATAAACTGAATCTAATAATTCCCGATAAATATCTTGACTTGGTTGGGGTGGAGTATTCCAAAGTAAAACTAAAAAGCCATTGGTTTTTAAAGCTTCAGCAGTTTTCGCATAACGAATTTCAGGCGATACCCAGTGAAAAGAAGTAGCAGCAAGCACTACATCAAACTGATTCTTTTCTAATTCCCACTCTTCAAAAGTAGTGTTGATGATTTTCACTCTTTCGTAGTGGGCACAATTTTTCACAGCTATTTTATAAGATTCTGAATTTGGTTCTACGCATATCATAGAAAAACCAAGATCGGCAAAGCTAGTTGTTGCTGTTCCTGTAGCACAGCCTATTTCTAAAATCTTAGTATTAGAAGAAAGTTGAGCTATTTCTACGACACGATTAGCTAATGGTTGGGGATAACGAGGTCTAGTTCTATCGTAAGCATCTGCTATTTGGCCATACCAATTAGATTTCTGTTCCAGGTTAAAGTCTTGATACCAGTTATTTTTGGATGAGGAATCAGACATAATTGTTTGAATTGAAATATTCATATTTGTATTTTAGGTTAGCCTGACAATATCCGGGAATTATCAATTTGATTTTCTGTTGTTTGAGTGTCAAAAAAAAACCCCCACCAATGAAGGCGAAGGTTATCTATACAGGGTGCATGTACTATTTCTTTTTCCCATATTCTTATCCTTAATCCGGGAATTATCAATTTAATTTTCTACTTTTTTAGTGCAAAAAAAACCTCCACCAATGAAGGCGGAGGCTATCTATCAGGGTGCATGTACTATTTCTTTTTCCCATATTCTTATCCTTAATCCGGGAATTATAAATTTGATTTTCTGTTGTTTTTGTGCAAAAAAAAACCTCCACCAATGAAGGCGGAGGCTATCTATCAGGGTGCATCTACTATTTCTTTTTCCCATATTCCTATACTTAATCCGGGAATTATCAATTTTATTTTCTGTTGTTTTTGTGCAAAAAAAAACCTCCACCAATGAAGGCGGAGGCTATCTATCAGGGTGCATCTACTATTTCTTTTTCCCATATTCCTATACTTAATCCGGGAATTATTAATTTAATTTTCTGTTGTTTTTGTGCAAAAAAAAACCTCCACCAATGAAGGCGGAGGCTATCTATCAGGGTGCATCTACCATTTCTTTTTCCTATATTCTGATACTTAATCCGGGAATTATAAATTTAATTTTCTACTTTTTTAGTGCAAAAAAAAACCTCCACCAATTATGGCGGAGGCTATCTATCAGGGTGCATCTACCATTTCTTTTTCCCATATTCTTATCCTTAATCCGGGAATTATAAATTTGATTTTCTGTTGTTTTTGTGCA
>NZ_JAAHHG010000052.1:8406-37604 GCF_010692555.1 Okeania sp. SIO3B5
GTGCAAAAAAAAACCTCCACCAATTATGGCGGAGGCTATCTATCAGGGTGCATCTACCATTTCTTTTTCCCATATTCTTATCCTTAATCCGGGAATTATAAATTTGATTTTCTGTTGTTTTTGTGCAAAAAAAAACCTCCACCAATTACAGCGGAGGTTATCTATCAGGGTGCATCTACCATTTCTTTTTCCCATATTCTGATACTGAATCCGGGAATTATTAATTTTATTTTCTGTTGTTTTTGTGCAAAAAAAAACCTCCACCAATTACAGCGGAGGTTATCTATCAGGGTGCATCTACCATTTCTTTTTCCCATATTCTGATACTGAATCCGGGAATTATCAATTTAATTTTCTGTTGTTTTTGTGCAAAAAAAAACCTCCACCAATTACAGCGGAGGTTATCTATCAGGGTGCATCTACCATTTCTTTTTCCTATATTCCTATACTCAATCCGGGAATTATAAATTTAATTTTCTGTTGTTTTTGTGCAAAAAAAAACCTCCACCAATTATGGCGGAGGCTATCTATCAGGGTGCATCTACCATTTCTTTTTCCCATATTCTTATCCTTAATCCGGGAATTATAAATTTGATTTTCTGTTGTTTTTGTGCAAAAAAAAACCTCCACCAATTACAGCGGAGGTTATCTATCAGGGTGCATCTACCATTTCTTTTTCCTATATTCCTATACTCAATCCGGGAATTATCAATTTGATTTTCTACTTTTTTAGTGCAAAAAAAAACCTCCACCAATGAAGGCGGAGGCTATCTATCAGGGTGCATCTACCATTTCTTTTTCCTATATTCCGATACTCAATCCGGGAATTATCAATTTGATTTTCTAGTGTTTTTGTGTCAAAAAAAAACCTCCACCAATTACAGCGGAGGCTATCTATCAGGGTGCATCTACCATTTCTTTTTCTCATACTCCTATACTTAATCCGGGAATTATCAATTTAATTTTCTGTTGTTTTTGTGCAAAAAAAAAGCCTCCACCAATTACAGCGGAGGTTATCCATCAGGGTGCATCTACCATTATCTTTTCCCATATTCTGATACTTAATCCGGAAATTATAAATTTGATTTTTATTTTTGAGTAAATCCAAAGGCTCGAGTTCCAGCCCAAGCATGGTTATCAAGATACTATTTGAGATATTTCTTGATAGGTATTCTCAGAAATTAACATAATTTCTTTTGCTGTAACCAGATTAAAAACTTGTTGAGAAGTTGATGAAGATAACAAGAGTCCACTGATTAAGATATTAGTATCTAAAATAACTCGTAATCTACTCATCTTTTAATAATTCTTCTAAGATTTCAGGTGTTAAACCGTTTTCTTCTGCTTCTTGACGAATTTGTTGGACAATTTCTTCAAAACTTGTATTTTTGAAAAGTTCTTTAAGAATAAAGTTACAAATAAGAAGCACATTTTGCTGTTTTTCTGGTTCTGCTTCTCGGTACGCTTTGGCAATTTCAGGTTCAACTGGAATGGTAATATTTTCCATGATAAATTAAAGTTAGTAATCTATATTTATTATAGCAATTTTGAAAATTATTTCTGTTTTATGCTCTCCTCTTTCTTTCTAATCCCGTAATGTTCGCTTTGTGGTTTTAGCCCTTGATTTCATCGTAATAATGCCTGAAATCCTGCTTGAATAAAATGAATATCTGAAGTAACAGCATCTATTAAGTTATGTTGTTTCATAACAATAAATGAAATACAATCAACTAATCCCCATGTTTTGTCTTGTCTAGATTCATATAAATTTAGTCCTTCTTTAAACAGTTGAGGGGTAATATTCACAATTGAAATGTTATTAGTTTGGTAACATTGTTGAATAAAAGCAGAAACTTTGCGACGATCGTAGGTACTAAGTGCATTACCAACTTCCATAAAAATTGCCTCTGTTATCCAGACTTCTTGGGCATTTTTTACACGTGGCAAAAGTTCCATAGCAGGAATATGATATTGGTTGCGAGGATTTAAAATTGCCTGAATGAAAACCGTGTCTAAAAAGAGTCTGTCTTTATTCATTTTTCAGGTTTCTTTTGGGTGTACCATACAAATAATGATCGTGTTCTTTTGACCAGTCTTCGGGAGCTTCATAAGTTCCTGCCATTTCTTCTAATAAATCCCAAGCATTTTTATAAGTTGTTTCTGTCTGTTTTTCTTGGGAAATAATCTGGATAGTGTAACGGGTATTGGGTTTTAAATTAATGGTTTCTTCGGGATAAAAAACTGAACCATCATAAGTAACTGTGAATTTTTCTAGCATACTTAGCATCTCCTATTGATTATACTGATATACTATAGAAATTTAAGGTTATTTCCGTTTAAAGTTATGCTCAAGCAACTTCCATAAATATTATTTCTGTTTTCTTGTATCTAATAGTTGTTCTGTTTTAGTAGATAAGTCCGGTCTTCCACTTGACCACATTGCCACTGATTTTGGTAATTTTTGAGGTTTTTTAGTAAGATAATTGGCGATTAATTCTTGGATAATTTCAGGAATAGGTTTTCCTGTTTGAGTGGCTAATTTTTGTAGGTTAGCTTCAGTTTCTTTTTAAAAGCCTCTTTCTTCAAATATTAGATTACTTAATACCTGTAAAAATATTATTGTAGTTATTAATTGGGAATCCAAAAAATAAGTAGTGAGGGCAAACAGCCGCTTGCCCCCACCTATTAATGAATTTATCAAATTGATATTAGACGTATTCAAAATAGTCAGCATTTAAGTTCAAGTTCGTATTACCTTCAACGACTGCAATGAGTTCATCTCTACGGAACCAGTGCCAAAACTTATTATTGTCATCCCTGTAAATACTTACTTCGCTAGATCCCGAGCTTACTATGGTAAAATCATTAGGCGATCCATGCAGGTAAATTGTATCTTCATTAGGATCAAAATCTTTCAGGCGAGCATAGTCTCCTCTGCCAGAATTTCTAACATTACCATCATCATAGTAGAGTCTATATTGGTCACCAAGAATAAATAAATCAGTTCCTTCTCCTCCAGTTAATGTATCTATTTCCCCTCTTCCACCATCACTGTTTGTAATATCTGGCATTAGCCCAGGTGTATTCTCAATGACATCGACATCAACTCCGATCAAAACATCACTTCCTTGACCACCATTTAAGAGATCGTTACCCTTACCTCCAATTAAGAGATCGTTACCATTGCCTCCACTAAGAGTATCATTACTGTTATCTCCAATTAAGAGATCGTCCTGATCTTCATAGAATTTAGCTATATATCCATCAGAAGAGCCATTACTTAGCAAGTCATTTGTGCCATCTCCGTCAATGTCGATGCTGCCAGAGAAACTTCCTGTACCCCACACATTACCATTACTATCGATGGCTATACCATTGCCAATTTCATAACTGCTACCGCCGATATTTTCTGCAAACAGCAAGTTGCCATTACTGTCAAACTTGGCTACATAGCTATCATGACCGCCATTATTGATCAAATCATTATTACCGTCAGAGTCGATGTCGATGTTGCCCTGGAACTGTCCTGTAACCCACACATTACCATTGTTGTCGGTGGCTATACCATTGCCCTCGCTATGGTCAAAATCGCTACCACCGATATTTTGAGCAAGCAAAAAGTTGCCATTACTGTCAAACTTGGCTACATAGCTATCATAAATGCCATTACTCATCAAATCATCCGTGCCGTCTCCGTCAATGTCCATGCCTTCCCAGAACTGTCCTGTAGCCCACACATTATCATTGCTGTCAGTTGCTATGCCATAGCCAATGTCATAACCTGTACCGCCCATATTTTTTGCAAACAGCAAGTTGCCATTACTGTCAAACTTAGCTATATAGATATCAGAAGAGCCACTATTACTGGTCAAATCATCCGTGCCGTCTCCATCAATGTCGATGCTTTCCTCGAACTCTCCTGTAGCCCACACATTATTATTGCTGTCGGTTGCTATGCCATAGCCAACGTCATAACCGATGCCGCCAATATTTTGTGCAAACAAAAAGTTGCCATTACTGTCAAACTTAGCTACATAGCTATCAAAAGAGCCATTACTGATCAAATCATCCGTGCCGTCTCCATCAATGTCGATGTTTTCCCAAAACTGTCCTGTAGCCCACACATTATCATTACTGTCAGTGGCTATACCATAGCTGTCAGTGGCTATACCATAGCCAGGCTGAGTACTGCTACCACCAATATTTTGTGCAAACAAAAAGTTGCCATTAATGTCAAACTTAGCTACATAGGCATCAGCACTGCCATTACTGGTCAAATCATCCGTGCCGTCTCCGTCAATGTCGATGCTGCCAGAGAAGCTCCCTGTAGCCAACACATTACCATTACTATCAGTGGCTATGCCATGCCCCTCGTCCCAAAAATTACTACCAATATTTTGTGCAAACAGCAAGTTGCCATCAATGTCAAACTTAGCTATATAGGCATCAGCACTGCCATTACTGGTCAAATCATCCGTGCCGTCTCCGTCAATGTCGATGCTGCCCTCGAACTTTCCTGTAACCCAGACGTCACCATTATTGTCTGTGGCTATACCATAGCCAGTGTCACTATTGCTACCACCTATATTTTGAGCAACTGCCAACTGGTACATGAAATTATTCTCCTGAGTTACTTTTGATTTCCTAAGTTTGCTACTGATTCATAATGTTTAATAGCAACAGCTTATATAATAAATTAGTTTTCATCATACTACAAGCAAAAATTAGTTAAATTTTGGGATCAGATAAAACAGACTTAAAATCTATCAAAAAATCTTCTATATTCATTCATTGCCAAATCTTTCTAAACTCTCTTCCCTCCTACATACCATTTTTCAAAAACTTATTTTGTTGAACAGGGGAGTAGGGGAGTAGGGGAGTGGGGGAGAAAAAAACATAAGAATAATGAATATTAAATTAGCTAAAATTAGCAGAAAAGTGATTCTGTTTCTACTAATTAATTAATAACTGATATCATGTCCGGTAGCATCGTTTGTGTATAAAATTAAGGTGATAATAGGAGAAAACCTTCTGCCTCCTGCCTCCTGCCTTCTGCCTTCCTTCCACCAAAGTCTAATTATTCAACCGGACATGATATGAAGTATTGCGCAAGTATAGCAATAATGCATGGGAATTGGTATAACTCCTATACGTCGTCAATCCGAGGGTTCCCCTACCTAGCCTTTTATCTAACTACACTAATGCTACAGGGTTTGACCGATTATCATATATAATTATCTAAAGAAGAACTCGATAGATTAGAAGTATGAACATGAAAAATTCTGGAGTATTTTGTATAGTATCCGAATAATTAGCGATCGCATAATTATCACAATAAAGTTTTAAACCCATCAAGCAAAGCAGTTATAAAGAAAATATAGAGAAAGTTCACTAATTTAGCTAACTTTAAGATATTTATAAGAGAAATATTTTTAAGTAATTAAAAACTATGAGCAAAACAAAATTGTCTAATCTATATAAACTAGAAGACTGGTGGACTGTCTGGATCGGTTTGTTACTGTTAGCAAGTGTATTTAGCGGGTGGGTGAAAGTTGTGCCAAAAATGCCTAAGTGGAAAGGAGGAGATATTGCTGCGGCCTTGCCGATAGAGTTAATTCCCGGCTTAATATTATTAGCGATCGCTCTATGCGCTCTATTTACATTTGGCAATATTGTGATGGAGGGACGTAGGGGTAGAGCAATGATACCAGGATTTTTCGGAATTTTTCTCTTAGCTACCCTCGCTTATATATTAGGAAACTCCCAAGTGGCTAAAGCAATAAATCTCGGTTATGCTTTCTGGGCACTGGCGATCGGGTTATTAATTAGCAACACAGTCGGTACGCCAAAATGGCTCATACCCGCAGTACGCACTGAATACTATATCAAAACTGGCTTAGTCATTTTGGGAGCAGAAATTCTATTTAGTCGCATTGTCGAATTTGGACCTTATGGTTTAGCGATCGCTTGGGGAGTTACGCCAATAGTGGTTATTTTCATGTATTTGTTTGGTACTCGCATCCTCAAAATGCAGCAAAAAACATTAGTAATGATCGTCGCAACCTCAACTTCGGTATGTGGAGTATCGGCAGCTATTGCCGCAGCAGCAGCTTGTCGCGCGAAAAAGGATGAGTTAACTTTGGCGGTAGGAATGACTCTAATATTTACAGTCATAATGATGATTGCAATGCCTTTGTTTGTCCAAGCAGTCAACATGAATGAATTAGTCGGTGGAGCTTGGTTGGGTGGCACTATTGATGCTACTGGTGCTGTGGTTGCAGCAGGTGAAGCATTGGGAGATGTGGCTGGAAAAACTGCAGCTTTAGTAAAAATGATTCAAAATATGTTAATTGGAGCGATCGCTTTCGGAATAGCAATTTTTTGGGTGACATCTGTGGAAAAGAAACCAGGCGCTCCTACTCCAACTTTAAATGAATTATGGGTAAGGTTTCGTGACATACTCCCACACTAACCTGACGGTATAGTGTGGGCTTCTCGTTTCACAGTCCCGGTATCCCGTCGGACTCCACGAGCTTTAAGAACGAGATGCCCCATCGCTCTTTTTGCGCATAAAAAACTGCTCACCTAGTTCCGCAATAAGATTTTACGTTTTCCCACGGTTAGCTAGGAATTCGGGCCAACAACCCCATATCCTATTAAATTTTCATGGTTCATTACTGGCGGCGATTAGCTCAAACCAGAATAGTTCGATCATAACATAAAATTTGTAAATTAATGAGGTATTGAACCCCATTAATTTACCGCCGACTCATCTGGTGCCAAATCACAGATTATGGCGTGAGGCTCAAGAGCGATTTAGCTAAGTTTGTTTTGGGTTTCGTTGCAGCGTCTTTATTAGTATCTTTTGTATTTGTACCTTTAATGGGTTTAGATAATGTTCAAGGTTTATTGAAGCAGACTAAAAATTATCGTGGTTGGCTATTTTGTATAGCATTTTTATCAATTGGATTAGAGTCTAATTTCCGAGTTTTAGCCCAACAAATGCGTGGTGGTAAACCAATGATTTTGTATATTGTGGGGCAAAGTTTTAATTTGTTATTAACTTTAGCTGTGGTGTGGTTGATGTTAAGTGGAAACTTTTTTCCAGTACCAGAGTTATAAAGTCAAAAGTCAAAAGTTAAAAGTTAGAATTTAGAACTCAAAAGTCAAAAGTTAGAAGTAATCCCTGTAGCGCGGGCATCTTGCCCGCGACTGGTGTACCTCATAATTCAAAAGTCAAAAGTCAAAAGTTAGAAGTTAGAATTTAGAACTCAAAAGTCAAAAGTTAGAAGTAATCCCTGTAATGCGGGCATCTTGCCCGCGACTGGTGTACCTCATAATTCAAAAGTCAAAAGTTAGAAGTAATCCCTGTAGTGCGGGCATCTTGCCCGCGACTGGTGTACCTCATAATTCAAAAGTCAAAAGTCAAAAGTTAGAAGTTAGAAATAATTCCGTGACTGAGTTTGAGGATGTACAACATATTTCGGGCAAATGAGGTACAAGCTTGAATGGTAAAATCATCGTAGCGTAGGCATCTTGCCCGCGACTGGTGTACCTCATAACAACGGAAACCGCTGTATTAATGTCCGCTTAGAAGTCAAAAATCAAAAGTTATAAGTTAGAAGTTAGAAATAATCTCTGACTGAGTTTGAGGATGTACAGCATATTTCGGGCAAATGAGGTACAAGCTTGAATGGTAAAATCATCGTAGCGTAGGCATCTTGCCTGCGTTTAGGTATCTTGCCCGCGACTGGTGTACCTCATAACAACGGAAACCGCTGAGAAGTCAAAAGTCAAAAGTCAAAAGTTAGAAGTTAGAAGTTAGAAGTTAGAAATAATCCCTGACTGAGTTTGAGGATTTATATCAAATCCGTTTAATTCGGTATAAAAAAAATATTCCATCTTCACCCAGAGCGGAAAGAATTCTGAGTTCTCTTCCCTTCTGAATTCTGGATTCTGAATTCTGGATTCTGAATTCTGAATTCTGATTCACTAAAAGTAGTTAATTTTAATTATGAAAAGAAAAGTTTTTTTATTAATGGGAATAGTGACTTTTATTCCACTGTTTTTATGGGGATTAAATCTGATGATAACTAGAGGTTATTTAGGCTCCGTTATGTTAGATATTTATGAAAGCGATCGCGATGCTTCAGCTATTTTTTGGACAGATGTAGAAAATCCATAATTAGGGTTTGCTGAAAAAGTCTTTTAGTAGGGGTAGGAGACAACCCACCCCTAACCCCTCCCAACCCACCCCTAGCCCCTCCCAGGAGGGGAGGGGAAGACAGGAGACAGGATAAATCGGAATTTAGAGGAGGTAGGAGTAAGAATTGTAAGAATGATTTTTCTGTCCAACTATGCGCCTAAAATACTAACTTTTTGAGCGTTTTAGACTGAAACAGGCGCTCTTTTTTCGACCCCAAAAAGGCACTTGTCTTTAATATGTCAATGCTTTTAGATTAGATCGGTAAGCCCTAATTAAGAAAATATCAGGAACGGGCAAGATGCCCATTCCACAGATGACTTTTGAGGGGCGGTGAAAATATTAGGAACGGGCAAGATGCCCATTCCACAAATCAACAATCTTCTTCAAAATCCATTACCAACTAAAATAAATGGTGCCCAATAATAAGGATGATTAAACTCACTATTAATCATTGTAATTTGTGCTTTTTGTACTGCTTCACTTCTACTTGCACCATTCTTCAAAGCTGCATAAAAATCATTCATAAATTCATGGGTACCCTGATCGTCAACTCGCCATAAAGTTGCCAAAGTTGCTGATGCACCAGCTTCTTGTATTTGATAAGCAAAACCGAGAATTTCTATCCCATTTTTTAACTGTTTTCCTACACCAGTTTGACAAGCGCTCAACACTACTAATTCTACATTCCTTAAATCCCAATCTTTCACATCTAGTAGGCTAGCTCGATTGCCATCTCCAAATAGTATAAAAGATTCTTCTGGATGACCATTTACAAAGGCAGCATGAGTAGCAAAATGTACAATATTATAGTTATCCATTTGTGATACCATAGCTTTTTTAGTAAAAGCATTACCTAATAATTTATTGGTTTGAGGAAACATCGTTGCTAATTTTTCTACCTCTACTCCAGCAAAAGGTAATCCTTCAAAATCAAAGTTTTTTTGGCCTATTTGGAAATTATAAATTCCTTCTGTTAAAGCACCTGCTAAAACTAGAGGATTAATCTCTATTTTTGGAGTTAAATCCATTAAACTAGCAGTGGTAATATTATTGATGTTAAACTTTTCTACTAACCATTTTTCTCCATCATATAGTGCTGCTAAAGGAACATAACGTAGTGGACCATCGGGTGCATAAATAATAGTTTTAGCATTAATGATTGTGAGGTGAGGTTCTATAGGTTTTATCAACCAATTGTAAAGTTTTGCTCCAGCTTCTATAACTCTTTGATCGGGTTGATTATTATTTCCTCTAGATGATGATAGGGCTTTATTTCTATTTGTTAATCTCACTCTTAATTTAAGGATAGCTTGACTAAATTCTTCCTTGGTTACTGAAACAGTGCGATGAACTACATCGGAATTAGCACTAACTAATATTAATTCTAAGCGGTCTTCTAAAAGTAATGGATATAAGACTACCGTATTTTTTTCTTGATGTTCTTGAAGTTCATACCTTAAGGAAAGCAACAGATCCGAAGTGATTTTTTGACTATGAGCATTTTTCTCTAATTCTGAAACAATTTTTGCCACTTCTTCACTATCAATAAAATTATTAATACTCAGCAATTTTTCTGGCGAAATATTCCGATTCTCAACCTGGTTAGTACCAGCTTCATTCATTAGCTGAGTATACATTTTCCAGAATTGTTTTTCCAGTTCTAGCAGTGGAATTTCAGTATATTGATCCTCATTAGCACTTGAGTTTCCCATATATTCAAACATCTCTTGTGCTTTCAATAAATCGAGAATTTGATGTGCTTCTATGACGCGTTTTTCTTGGAGCAATAAGTCAGCCAAAGTACGATATATTTCGGCAACACTTTCTATATAAGATTCCTGCTGTTCTACTGGTAATACTTTTAAATCTTTGCGAATAGCTTCAGTAATATTAACTGATTTTTTATAAAAGATTATTGCTAATTTAGGGTGATTTTGTCTTTCTAATAATTTACCGATATTTGCTAGGGTAATTCTTTCTCCATCCTGATTACCAAGTTGTCTATCTATAATTAAAGTATGAGTCAGAAATTGTAAAGCATCTGGATATTGGTCTGACTCCCGATGTACTATACCAATATGATGAAGTGTAGCTGCTTGACCTTCTTTGTCGCCCAATTCTTCTCGAATAACTAATGCTTCCTGATGAGATTCTAATGCCTGAGAATTTTTGCCCTGTTCTCGATAAATTACACCTATATTATCAAGAGTTGTAGCAATACCAAGACGGTCTTGATTTTGCCGATGAATTGCTAAAGCTTGTTGATAAAATTCTAAGGCTTTTGGAAATTCTTTTAAGCGACGATAAATAGCGCCAATATTATTTAAAATTGTAGCTTTTGTTGGGGGGTTAGTCTTTAAAACTTGCTGATAAAAGTTGATTGCTTCTTCGTATTGACCTAACTGAGAATAAACCAACCCCATCTTACTTAAAATTGCATTAATATTTGCACTATCTTTTTCCTGTTTAGCAATTTTTAAAGCCTCTTGATAAAACTCTAAAGACTGGGAATATTTACCTTGAGTATCGTAAATAATAGCAATTTCATTTAAAGTTCGACTAATAGCAGCACGATCGCCCTGTTGATTACGAATTTCTAATACCTGTTGCCAAGTTTCTATAGCTGCTTCTAATTCGCCATTTTGAAATTGTTGTGTAGCTTGATCGTCAAGTTGTTGTGCTTCTATTTCTAAATTTTCTTTGGTTAGGCGGTCGCTATATTTTGTGGTCTGTTGTGCAATTGCCTTTGAATGTATATGTATTTTCTCTGTTATTAGAAATGGACACAAAATCAGGAAAAATCCAGTACCGATAATTAATCTAAAATATTTCCAATTTCTCATTTTATATTCTTTAGGGTGAATTTATTTTATGTCTATAAACTTATTATAACTTCAACATTCTCTATCTATAAACGGTAATTTCTCTTAGAAGCTACTGGAAATTTATACAATTACTATATTTAAGTCCCAACTCTTGAGTACTAAGTTTAAATTAGAACTAATTTCCACACATAATATAACTCTAGATTTATGCTAAAGGATAGAATTTTTTTTCGATAAATAATCTCAAATAATATAAAAATTCAATATTGATAATTGATATATCATATATTAACTTAAAATATATTATTCAGCGATTTATCTCACAGGAAGTATTTCAATTTTAATCTGAACTCCCGTTTCCTTAACATTAGGAATATGTTCAATAGTCAGTTTAGGAATACAACTCAAGCGGTCGTCCTGTAGCACTCCCGCACCGTTTAAAGTTAAAGCATCAAGACAAGCTCCTGCTAAATTATCTAGATCGGAATTAGTACGATGTTTACCACAAAAACTGATAGAAATAGCTGCTCTTTTAATTGGTAAATCTACTTCTAAATTAAGCTCAGAAACTTGACGGTAAATTTCTACTTCTGCCTGATTTCTCCAAGCACGATATCGAGGTGGTAAATAAGTACCATTAGTAGTAACTCGTGGGCGTGCTTTTGGAACTACTTTCCCAGGAAGGTAAAAGTTAATAATTGTGGCATTTTCAGATTCTTCAGAACCTGGAATAGAGGTCGGAAAATTTTCAGTATTGTTCAATAAAGGAATAATTTGATTAGCTTCTGTATTCACGTCTTCTTCAACATTATCTTTTGACTCAGAGGAAATAAGTGGCATTTGGGGCATATTCTCCATGGTAGACAAATCTATTTTTCTATAAGCATCTAATTGTGTCCGGAAACTAGGCCAACTTTTAGCTATTTGCAGATAAGTTTCAGCACAACTTTCTGAGAAATTGCAATTCTTTTTTAGCCAAGATTGCCATTCAGTAGGAGAGAATAAAGCTTTAATTTCTAGCAATAATTGCCCTAAAGAATAAGCAAATGCCATAGCATTCATGGGATCGTCTTGGCATTGTTTATGTTTAAAATTAATTTCTATTATTAAGTCTTGCCAGTTAATTAACATTTTATGTTAGATATTATGTGAAGAAGTTGACTATAGAGTTACAGCGCGTAGCGCTAGGGAATAGGGAATAGGGAATAGGGAATAGGGAATAGGGAATAGGGAATAGGGAATAGGGAATAGGGAATAGGGAATAGGGAATAGGGAATAGGGAATAGGGAATAGGGAATAGGGAATAGGGAATAGGTAGGGACGTTGCATGCAACGTCCCTACAGATTATTTCGTTTATAGGTTGTTCGGGAGCAACTAATCAAAGGGGTATTCAGAATTCTTATGTTGATTACGGTTCGTCCAAATATCTTAATTCTTATGTTGATTCACCAACACCCTTTCTGAGCATAAAATTTAGGGACAAACAGTTGTTCGCCCCTTCTCAAATTAATTAATTGTTGTAGCTATCAGCAGTTTTTAGATAAATAGGGTTTGCTGATTAAATGTCAAAGTCTTTACTGATATTGGTTTTAGCCTTTTTAGATCGTGAAAAAATACCTGATTTTCGCCTCAGAAGGCTCAAAAAGTGAGTATTTTGGCGTATAGTTGGGCAGAGTTGGCAAGGGATAATTTTTCCGACTACCTCCTCTACAACTCCCTCCAACTCTTGAGTTTTAGCTACTCCCTACTCCCTACTCCCTACTCCCTGCCTTAGCAAAAAGACTTATGAGTGCAAACCCTAAATAAATGTGATTCATTTATCAAAATAATTGGGTCTAAAACCCTGCATTGGCGAAATATTTTTGGAGGGTTGCTCACACATCCGCGTGACAAAAATAACTTCTGTACGTCGCTCCCTCTTTCTAACTTCTAACTTCTGACTTTTGACTTCTGACTTCATTAACGGCGTCGTCTAGAACCAAAACCACCACCGCGACGAGAGGGAGATAACCCACCACTACCAAAACTACGACGTTGTTGGCGAGGTTTTGCTTGATCGGAACGACGCAAGTCACTGGCACTAGCACCGCTTCCCGTGGAACGATTTAGGTTTTGTTGCTGTCTGCGATTGTTGTTATTTCTAGTTGAATTAGTTACACCTGTAGAACGCAATGTTTGACGGTTTTTCACTGCTGCTGGTGCAGTTTGATAACGTTCTTGATATCGGTTAACAGCTTGGTCATAGCTATTGCCATACCCACCATAACCAGTCATTACTCCACCTGGTTGATAAACTGGTGGTACATAATATTGAGGTCTGAACAACATATTACTAATTGCTCCACCAACTACCTGACCTGCTATTGCTCCAGCAAAAGGTGTCCAGAAGTTAGACTCTCGACGCACAATTATTGTTTCTTGTCTACCTGTTTGGGGATCGGTTTGGACTTCAGTTACGTTGTGTACATATTCAATTTTAAAGTCTGATTTGATGTGTAAACTAGCTTGGTTGCCATTAATTTCAGCATAGTTAGTTTTGCCTTCCTGAATTTCTTCCTCAGTCAAACTTGCCATTTGCAAATCTGTAGTACTATACGTAGGTGGTGTACCTGACGGAGTATTCAGCAACATTAGAGTATATTCGCCGTTGGCATCATTATAGGTTGCCTGTTGTACGGGATATTGTCCCTGAGTTACTTGATTTCGATTTTGCTTGGTGAGGTTGGAAGAAATATTGGAATTTGAGTTTTGATTTGATGTTGTGTTGGAGCTGCCACAGGCCACTGTTGTCCAACACAATGTTAAACACATAAACAAAACGGTTAATTTACGCAACATATTATAATTTTCCCTAAACAACTTTGAGTGAGTTCTATTTATTATTCTACCTTGATTTGGTTTTTAAGTAGGGAACATTAACGAAGTCAGAAGTCAGAAGTCATATCATGTCCGGTTGAATAATTAGACTTTGGTGGAAGGAAGGCAGCGGGAGCTGGAGGCAGGGGGCAGAAGGTTTTCTCCTATTGTCACCTTGATTTTATACACAAACGATGCTACCGGACACGATATCAGAAGTTAACCCACCCCTGCCCCTCCCCAACCCACCCCCGCCCCTCCCAGGAGGGGAGCTAAGAGGGGAAGTAGGGGATTTGAGTTTCGCTCCAAAAATATTTCGCCTTAAAAGGCGGGGTTCGCGACCCATATTATTTTGATCAGTCAAAAGTTCTAATTTCTGTGTGTAATATCATATTCGGTTGAATACTTATGCTTTGAAAAAGAGAATGGTATTCGCCCTATATTTTAGGGGCTTTCTGGCCATTAGCTAGCACACAACTATGTTAACGTCCCTACGCATTGTATGAGGATTAAGCAAATTATATAGCGCTACGCATTCAGATGTTTGACATAAATAGAAGCTGAAACCCTTTTGCATTGGTCTGTTGGCTATTGCCTCTCTTGGTCGATTGGATATGGCGAGGAGACCTCGCCACCCCAGGTTTGATAGGGAATGAGTAGCAGTTGTTGTCTCACTCCCTGCTGTCTTTTTATAAAGGAATAAGTTCAGAAAAGTTTACTAATAATTGTTCATTATCTAACTCATCTCCTAAACGTGCTGGAGAAAAATGTATTTGGATACCTCGCAGTTTTTCTTGATAATGCAGATTAATTAAAGCTTTTAATGCTGCCGTCATTGCACCCATGCTAGCAAGATCGGCTTCAATATCTGGTACTTCTCCCTCAAAAGCAACTGTGAGCATGACTACTAAGTTGCCAGTAGGTGATAAAGTTAGGAGTTGGTCATCTGCTTCATGATCTTCATTGTCCCCAGAGCTTAGGTAACGAGAAGCTGAGTCTGTAAACAGTTCATCAAAGAAATCTCCTGCTTCTCCTTCATTCCAAATTACATCTCCCTCATTAGCAGCAGACTGCCAATAGGTATCATACTGTAGGAGACTCTGACAGACTTCAACGAGTTCTTCTCCTGCTACTTCCAAGTTACCTTCTGATGCAACTATTTCCCTTACAGCTCGATTCAAAACACCCAAGAAAGGCGTTACCTCTGAACCTGCTAAGTGAAGAAATAAACGGGAAACAACAAATCGAGTTTTACCTGTAAATTTTTTGAAACTATCTTGCCAAGAACTCATAATTTACCTTCAAAAAAATCAAAAAGTCAAAAGTAATAAAGATTAATTATATCATGTTTGTATAAAAGAAAGGCAGGAGGCAGGAGGCAGGAGGCAGGAGGCAGGAGGCAGGAGGCAGGAGGCAGGAGGCAGGAGGCAGGAAGCAGGAGGCAGGAGGTAGAAGGTTTTCTCAAGAGTGTCACCTTAATTTTATACAGGCTCCGATACTACCGGACATGATATTATTATGATTCTTGTCGATCGTCAATTTGTCTTTTTCCTGCCAAGTATGTTTACAGTTGAAATCAAAATGCTATTTATAGTTTGCTGATTAAATCTAAAATAATTGCCAGATAAAGGTTTTAGACTTTTTAGGTATTGAAAAAGTACATGGTTTTCAGCTCTTCATGCTCAGGCATGGAGCGCATTTTTAGCCCATAGTTGGGCAAAAAAATTCTCCCCTACTCCCCTACTCCCCTACTCCCCTACTCCCCTACTCCCCTACTCCTTATTCAGCAGACCCTATTTAGCCTTTACCTAGGTGATTACATTATCTATAAGGGAACGCGCACCAAGCAGGTAGAAAAATGATTCCATTTTCCCATTTCCCCTACTCCCCATCAAACTTAATAGGCTTTAACTGTAAAATACTAGATGTCAAAAACAATAATATTAGTTATGATATTAGTGAACGTTAAACTAATCAAAATAAAATTATATAATTTCTTAATATTAGCTAGTAAAGAGTTATGAAATCTGATGTCAACAGTTTGCGCACCTGCCAAAAACAGTTAGTTGATTTACAAAATGAAAATGCTATTCTTCGAGAACGTCTATATCAGTTGGAGCAAATATTAGATATTTTACCTGAAAACTTAATTTGTCAAGATTTGGTGAATCAGGAGATACTTTATAGCAATCGTGCTTTTCAGCAACAAAGTCGTGAAAATCAAACTAAAATTTCAGAAGTAAGCAGAATAACAAACGATAAACATCCTGTAGAAAAAACTACCCAAATTAAACTAAATGATCATACAGAAGAACGCTATTTAGCTATCCATCAAATTCCTCTGCGTAATAGTCAAGGAAAAATTAGTTATTTAGTAACATTTTCTCAAGATATCACTGAGTTGAAACAGCTTCAACAGTCACAACAGCTATTGTTCTCAATTATCGATCGCTTACCTCAAATGATTTTTTGGAAAGACCGCAACAGGATTTTTTTAGGGTGCAACCGTTACGCTGCTCAAATTTGTGGTTTTTCATCACCTACAGAAATTATTGGTAAAACTGACTACGATATGCCTACTACAAAGGAAGAATCTGAGTGGTATCGGGAATGCGATTTGAGAATTATGGAGACTAATACTCCAGAGTTTAATATTATAGAAACCCAACATCGTCCAGATGGTAGTCAAGCTTGGATCGAGACGAACAAAATACCACTCCATGACAAAGAAGGAAATGTGACAGGTATAGTAGTATCCATCGAAGATATCACTGAGAAAAAGCACACAGAAGCACAACTACAAGAAGTTACAGCTCGTTGGCAACGTATTGCTGCAAGCACCCCTGGACTTTTTTATCAATATTGTCAATCTCCTACAGATCCTATAGGAAAATTTACCTTCCTGAGTGAAGGTTGTTACGATATCTGCGAACTCGATCCTGAAGCGGCACTTGATGATAATAGTATCTTGTGGGAATTAGTTCACCCCGACGATCTTCCTACCTTTCAGCAGTCTATAACTCAGGCATTCAAACTTGAAGCAATATGGCAAACAGAATATAGAATTACAACTCCTTCTGGCAAGCTCAAGTGGCTACAAGCAACTGCAACGCCATGCAAACAAAATGATGGAAATGTCTATTGGGATGGCATTATTCTTGACACTACCGAACTAAAGAAAACTGAAGTTGCCTTGCGTCAGAGCAAAGAAAAATTAAGATACTTTTTTGAAAAGTCTCCTCTAGCTGCAATAGAATGGGATGCTGATTTTCACGTTATTGACTGGAATCATACTGCAGAAAAAATCTTTGGTTATAGCAAAGCAGAAGTCCTTGGCAAGTCGGTCTCAGAATTTCATCTTGTTCCTCCCTCAGCGCAAGATGATGTAGCTCAAGTAATTCAACAGTTACTTGCAGGAACAGGAGGAACATTCAGCATCAATGAAAACATAACTAAAACAGGAGAAATTATTGTTTGTGAGTGGCATAATGTTGCGTTTCATAATGAGACTCATCAGGTAATTAGTGCTTTTACTTTGGCACATGATGTCACAGAACGCCAAAAAATTCAATCAGAATTAGTCCAACAGCGACAGTTACTCAGAACTATTGTAGATACTTTGCCCCAAGCTATTTTCTGGAAAGACCGCAATAGTATTTACAAAGGTTGTAATAGTACATTTATTAGAGAAATAAATCACAAACCTTGCTCAGAAATTGTTGGCAATACAGACTATAGTTTTGCCTTGAGTGAGGAGGAGGCCAGATTGGAACAACAGAGCGATCGAGAAATTATGCACTCTGGCAAACCACAAATGCACTTAGTTGAGCAAAGACAACTTCCTAATGGCGAGCAAGTTTGGCTAGATATTTGCAAAGTTCCTTTAGTTGATGAGGATGGTAGAATATTCGGTATTCTTGGTACTTATGCAAATATTACTGAACGCAAGCGAGTAGAAGAACAACTAAAACAGCAAATGATGGCAATTGAAGCTGCAATAGATGGGATTGCAATTTTAGTTGATGGAGAACATTACTCATACATAAATCATGCTCATGTGCAGATTCTCGGGTACGATAACCCAGAAGAGTTACTGGGGAAAAGTTGGCAAATTTTATATGAACAGGAAGAATTAGAACGTATCAAAAAAGAGGCTTTTCCTATAATCGAACAACAAGGTTTTTGGCAAGGGGAGTGTGTAGCAAAACGAAAAGATGGTACAATTTTTGAGGAAGAAGTTGCTTTAACAATGACAGATGTGGGACTTGTTTGTATTTGTAGGGATATTAGCGATCGCAAGCAAGCAGAAGCAAAAATCAAGGAGAGTTACAACCTATTAAATGGAGTAATTAATAGCACAACAGATGTAATTTTTGCCAAAAATTTACAAGGACAATATCTGCTAGTTAATTCTGCTTTTACTGATAGTTTTAACACATCAGTTGAGGATATGCTGGGCAAGGATGATACAGTTATATTGCCTCCTGAAATTGTACGAGAAGTCAGGGATAACGATCGCCAAACTATTGATAGTGGCAACTCAAAAAACCATCAGGAACTTGTACCTATAAAAGGTCAACTCAGAACCTTCCTCACGACAAAAACACCTTTTCAAGATGCTGAAGGCAATATTATTGGTATCGTAGGTATAGCAAGAGATATTACTGAACTCAAGCGTACCGAACAAAAGTTACGAGAAAAGGCCCAACGAGAACAACTGTTTAACCAAATTATCAGTCAGATACGCCATTCTCTGGATATTGAAACTATTCTAAATACTACTCTCAATAGA
Source organism: Okeania sp. SIO3B5 (assembly GCF_010692555.1). Lineage (GTDB taxonomy): Bacteria > Cyanobacteriota > Cyanobacteriia > Cyanobacteriales > Microcoleaceae > Okeania. Next base: position 27,087 of record NZ_JAAHHG010000052.1, read on the forward strand.
GTTCGGGAGTTGATGCAAACAGATCGATGCCTTTTTTCCTGGTATTGCACTGATGCAGAAGAACCTTATTGGTATATTAGTAATGTGTCTCAACTTCCAGGTTTGTCCGATATACCAAAGAAGTACCCAACTTCCATATTAGGTTCGATCAATCAGAAGGCTTTACATTTAGAAGTTATCAAAGTAGTTGATACTAACTTAGAACCAGATCTAATTTTTCAAAAATTGCTCAAATCAATAGAAATTAAATCTTTTCTGTCTGTTCCCTTTCAAAAAACATCAGGTCAAATTGGAGCATTAATATGTAATAATCACACTCAGACACGCCACTGGAGTGATACAGAAATTAGTTTACTACAAGCTGTAGTGGAACAGTTAGATATTGCTTTGACTCAAGCAGAACTTTATAATCAAAGTCGTAGCAAGACAAGAGAATTAGAAGCTACTCTCAAGAAACTGAAGCGGACTCAAGCTCAGATGATTCAAAATGAAAAGATGTCTAGTTTGGGTCAACTTGTTGCAGGAGTAGCTCACGAAATTAATAATCCCATCAGTTTTATTTATGGCAATCTTTCTCATGCTAAACAATATACTCAAGATTTATTCAATTTGATTGAGCTATATCAAACCCATTACCCTAACCCACATCCTGAAATTCAGGAAGTAATAGAAACGATGGAATTAGAATTTTTGCAGGAAGATTTACCGAAAGTTTTCAACTCAATGAATGTGGGAGCTAACCGTATTGAAGATATTGTCAAATCTTTGAGAAATTTTTCACGCCTTGATGAATCTGGACATAAAAAAGCTAACCTCCATGAGGGAATTGATAGTACTCTTACTATTTTATATAATCGCATTAATAGGCGAAATAATCTTCCGGCCATTGATATCGTTAGAAATTATGGCAATCTTCCAGAAGTAGAATGTTATCCAGGAGACCTTAATCAGGTATTTATTAATATTATTAGTAATGCCATTGATGCTATTGAAGAAAAAGATGCAAAGCGGACTACCGAACAAATTAAATTAGAACCAAGTCTAATTGAAATTTCCACTAAGATTGTTGGTAAATTTGTACGAATTTGTATTCGGGATAATGGACTTGGTGTTACACCAGAAGCTAAAGAGCGTCTTTTCGATCCTTTCTTTACTACTAAGGATATTGGTAAAGGTACTGGACTAGGATTATCTATTAGCTATGAAATTGTAGTTGAGAAACATGGCGGTAGCCTAAAATGTAACTCTAATTCTGGTAAAGGTACAGAGTTTGTGATTAAAATTCCGATGAAGCTCAGTAGTCAATAGCTAATATCATGTTCGGTTGAGGAAGGAAGGCAGCTATGCTGGAGGCAGAAGGCAGAAGGGAAGAAAAGGCTTGAATAGAAAAAGTTTTTTGATTACTAATTATCCGGACATGATGTAATATCAAATCCGGTAGCATCGGTGTAATAAGATAGTGAATCAGAATTCTGAATTTCCTATGGAATGCTCCGCAAACAGAATCCAGAATTCAGAAAGGAAGAGAGCTCAGAATTATTTCCGCTCTGAGTGAAGATGGAAGATTTTTTTATACCGAATTAAACGGATTTGATATAATTATTAATTATTAATTATTAATTATTAATTGTTGAGTCTCTTCCTTCTTTAAGAAGATGGTATTAAACGTTTTCTCATAGACTCTGCGCGTCTTTTAGCAGTATCATTTTTGGGGTCACATTTTAGTGCTGACTCATAAGCTTCTAAAGCTTGAGCAGTTAATTTTTTCTTCTCATAAGCATGGCCTAAATTATTATAAACAGTCACATAATTAGGGTCTATTTTTAATGCTTCTTTATATTGCCTAATAGCAATATCGTATTGATCTTTAGCAAAGTAGGAAAAACCAAGAGCATTATAAATTTTAGCAAAACTTTCTGAACTTTCTGAGCTTTTTAATTTCACAGCTTTTTGTAACAATTCAGTTGCTTGAGAATACAATTTTTTTTCTAAAAATATACTGCCAAGCTGATAATATTCATCTATTGTTCCCTGTTCTTTTGTCAGTTTACTTTTCAAATTAGAAAGCTGAATTTCAGTTTTCCTTGTCTTAGTAATCTGGCGAATGACAAATATACCTGCCACAGACAATAATATTAGTAGTATTAATAGGTATAAAACTGGTAGAGTGCTATCCATAATTAATATTAATTTTTATTAGTAATAAGAGCGGAAGTCAAAAGTCAAAAGTCAAAAGTCAAAAGTATTGATTTGTAATTGTTTTAGGATTTTGTATAGGAGTGGAGTAGGAAGTAGGAAGTAGCTACCATCAAAATTCCCGGTTTCCAACTCCCTAAATCTTCTAGTTGATATTATCCTTTAGCTTGACTTGCTAATTCAACTACTTTAGCAAAAGTTTCAGGCTCTAAAACTGCTAATTGGGCTAACATCTTACGGTTAATGACAATATTAGCTTTTTTCATATTACCTATCAGTTGACTATAACTCATGCCCTGTTGACGAGCTGCAGCATTTATCCGAGTAATCCATAAACGACGGAAGTCCCGTTTGCGTTTACGGCGATCGCGATAAGCATTGCGTAACGCCTGCATGACTCGCTGATTAGCAACTTTAAATAGTTTAGACTGTCTACCTCTAAATCCTTTAGCTAATTTAAGAATTTTGTTACGGCGTTTACGAGCAACATTACCTCTTTTTACCCTGGTCATAATTTTTCCCCTAAAGTTTTACAAATATGGAAGCATTAAACGTACATTTTCTTCATTAGTCTCATGGACAAGAGCCATTTTAGACAGACGACTCTTACGAGTGGAGCTTTTATGTTGCAACAGATGACTCTTAAAAGCTTTACGACGCATGATTTTTCCACTGCCCGTGACTTTAAAGCGTCTAGCTGCTGCCTTGCGAGTTTTTAGTTTTGGCATGAATTTGCAGTAATTTTAGACACAATATTTAATTATAGCACAAAAATTTGTTAAAATCAAAGACTTATTTTATTTAGATATGTCCAGAAAAGATAGAATAGGGAACAGGGAATAGGGAACAGGGAACAGGGAACAGGGAACAGGGATAAATAATTGATGATTTATATTTATATAACCCACATTCCGCACTTCAAGAGCGTATCATTAAAAGTAGTATATAAATCCATAGCTTTGTAAGTATTTATACTATACAAATCATCTCAATTACTTTTTTCGTCGATCAAATAATGAAGTAAAAAATTTACGCATAAATACTTACTCGATCGTGTACTCGATCGCGGCAGCTATGATTTTCTTCTCAAATTCTGTCTCCAGTATAGCTGTCTCCTGACTCCTCCTTCGGTTGCTACATTTTGTGGTGCGGAATGTGAGATATAAGACTTAACTTTTTTTCTTGCTCTTAAGCTTCCTGCCTCTTCCTTCTTCCCACTTCCCTACCTTTGCTATACAATACCTTAGATTTGGACTTCAAGTTTGACGTAAAAACAACCTTATGATAAAAAAAATCAGACTAGAAAACTTTGCCTTCATTGATGAGCAAAGTTTTCTAATCAAAATTACCTTCAGAGTGCTAAATGTTTAGTCTTCCTAGCAAAATTGAGGCAATTTTATACCTCAAGGGACAACCCCTCTCTATTTCTGAAATTGCTGAAATTGCCAAGTGTGAGCGTGGCCAAGTTAAAGATGCTTTAATCGAATTAATGTCTGAATATGCCCACCGACATACTGCCTTAGAAGTTGTAGAAACTGAAAAAGGCTACAGTCTTCAACTCAAAGCAACTTTTGCTGAGTTAATAGAATCTTTGATTCAACCAGAGTTAGGAGTAGGTGCTCTGAGAACTTTAGCAGCGATCGCTCTTAAAGGAGGTATTAGTCAATCAGAATTAGTAGATATTCGTGGTTCAGGAGTTTATCAGCACGTTCCAGAACTTGTTACCTTGGGGTTTATTCGTAAACGTCGCCAAAAAGAATCTCGTTCTTATTGGTTACAAGTCACAGATAAATTTCATCAGTATTTCCAACTAGATCAACTTCCTCAACAATTATCACTTGACCTTAGTTCTTTATCTCATGATGAAGAGGAATAAGTATTTGGAAATGGGGAGTAGGGGAGTAAGGGAGTAGGGGAGTAGGGGAGTAGGGGAGATGGAAGTAATTATAGAATTATCAACATAATCGGTCGTAATGACGGAAGTAGGTTAAGGTGTGTAATATTAAATCCGTTTGATTGGACATAAAAAAATTATCAGCGTTGGTGATTTGAGGTATGATATTATATTCGGATAAGAGCGTGATTCCTTTTTCTTCTTCTTTCTTCCCTCCTGACTCCTTTGTGTAAACCCAAGAGTTGAATATCTGGAAATTTAAGTTTTTTTCTTGCTCTTAAGCCTTTCTCCTTCTTCCCTCTTCCTTCTTCCTTACCTTACCGCTCTCTGATATCCAAAGCACGTTGTTGAAAAAGTTCAGCTTCTCTATACTTTCCTTGCTCATAATGGAGTTCTGCTAAATTCTTCAGACTGTGTGCAACATGAGGATGGTCTGCACCAAAGGTTTTCTCATTGATAGTCAAAGCACGTTCCAACAATAGTTCAGCTTCTGCGTACCTTCCTTGCTCAGAGTAGAGTTGTGCCAAATTGTACAGACTGTGTACAATATGAGGGTGGTCTGTACCAAAAGCTTTCTCATTGATAGTCAAAACACGCTGCAAAATAGGTTCCGCTTTTGTATATTTCCCTTGGGAATAGTAGAGTGCTGCCAAGCTATTGAGGCTATCTTCGATACCGGGATGGTCTGTACCCAAAGCTTTCTCATGGATAGCCAAAGCACTATGCAATAGTGGTTCTGCATCTTTGTACCCTTTTTGAGAGTAGAATTCTGCCAATTTTTTGAGATTTTTCCCCTCACCAGGTCTATGACGTGGTCGGCGTCGGCGATCGCCTCGTCTATGAGACCTGGGTGGCGGAGGTTGCTTATCAGGTAGTGACAGTGGCCAGAGGCTGAGAGCATCATCAGATATATAATCTGGTGGGCGTCGGCGATCGCCTCGTTTACGAGACCTTGGTGGTCGAGGTTTGCGATCGTCTCGTTCATCAAACCTAGGTGGTGGTTGTCGGCGATCGCCTCGTTCATCAAACCTAGGTGGTGGTTTGCGATCGTCTCGTTCATCAAACCTGGGTGGTGGTGGTTGCTGATCGCCTCGTCCATCAAACCTGGGTGGCGGTTTGCGATCGCCTCGTTCATCAAACCTAGGTGGTGGTGGTTGCCGATCGGTGAGGGGAAGTTGACTTTGCATCAAGCGATCGGAGTCATTTAAATCAAGCTTTTGTTGTCGCCATCCCAAAGCAAGTAAACTAATCACTCCTCCCCAAATTAAACTAGGAAAAACGAAACGCATCCACATTTTTTTAGGAGTCTGTTTATCCTGATTTTTTGCTAAAATTGCCAACTGTTCCTCAATCCAATTTAGATTAAAAATTGTCCGATAAATTTTGTTAAAAACAACTAATCTATCTTGTTTTTTTATGACTATTCCTGACAAACGTAGTACCATTTGTATTCGACTTTCATCAGTTTTAATTCCTCCTCCTAGTAGAATTTTTCTATATAGTCTCAGTAACTCAGGCGTGAGTAGATTTTGACTAAGTAAATGATGACGAATATATGTTAAATGAGTGGGATAATCTTTTTCCTGCCAATATGTCAAAATATGTTCTTCTACTAACTTATCAATATCCGGCTCAGTGCTATCTGTATGATCGACAATAATTTGACAAAGTTTCTGAGTTAAAAATGGTTGACCTCCAGTCCAATCAAAAACTCGCTGTAAAACAATTTCCGGCTCTTCTACTATTCCTATTAATCCCTGAGTTAAGTTTTTTCCTTCTTGAAAATTTAATGCTGTTAATTCAATCGGATGACCAATATTAAAAGGAGTATGTCTCCCATCTCTAATTAAATCTTCTGGAGTTGCTACTCCAAAAAAACAAAAAATCAGCCGATGATAATCACATTTTTCATCCTCAGCTCGGCGATTATAACAAGAGCGAACAAAAGCTAAAAATTCATTTTTAAAGGGTAAATTTACCAGTAAATCAATTTCATCCAGAAAAATATAAATTTTTTCAGTGGCAAAATTAACAAATAAAATCTCTTCAATAAACCTAGCCAAACGCTGGATATTTGTAAAACTTTGATAACTTTCAATCCAGCTTTGATAATCAATGCTATAAGCCAAACCAAATCCTCGAAATAGTTCTTCTAAAAAACCATCATACCAAGATTGTTTTTGAATAGAAAAATCACCTAATCTACTCATATCTATTGCCGCACATTTACAACCTTGAGACCGTAATTTTTTCATCACTTTTACTCGCAAACTAGATTTACCCATTTGACGAGCATTAAACACATAACAATATTCTCCACTTTGGAGTTTTTCATATAATTCTGCATCTTGTTTTCTCATTACATAAGTGGGGTCATTAGCTGATAAACCCCCACCACTTAATTTATAACTAACCATAATTTTTTAAAGTCGTTTTACTATCAAAAAGTCACTTACCGAATTATTAATAATTAATAATTAATAATTAAATAATTAAGGTTTAAAGCCTCCCCTTTTAAGGGGAAAAAAAAGAAATAATATCTCCTTATATTCAATCAAGAGCGGTTTTAACCAGAGGTAATTATCAATTATCAATTATCCATTATCCATTAATGAAAGCACTTTTGAGGATGGTGAGGTACAGTTGAAGATTAATCTCTATCTTTGCAGTTCAGGCTTCTAGCCTGTAACAAGCAGGATACTTGAACTGCCAAAAGGCTTCTAGCCTGTAACAAGCAGGATGCTTGTGTTACCAAAATTACTAAATAAAATTTTGTACCTCACTAATATCATGTCCGGATAATTAGTGATAAAAAAACTTTCTCCTTCAACTCCAGTTCTTCTTCTTTCTTCCCTCTTTCCTCCTGACTCCTGACTCCTGACTCCTGACTCCTCCGTAGTTATTTATTTATCACTGTTCAACCGGACATGATATAACTCCGAAATTGCTGTAATTGGAAATTGCATGGCTAAGAATTTAGGCCAAAAGACTATAATACTTTAGACTATAATACTTTTTCCGAGTAAAAAATTTACGCATAAATACTTGCTATACATGATTACTCAATCACGGCAGCTATGATTTTGTTCTAAAATTCTGTCTCCTGTCTCCTTCTTTTATGCTACATTTTGTCGTGCGAAATGTAGGTTTAAAATAGATCCCAAATGGGTTCTATATGGTGGTTATCAAAATAATATGGGTCGCGCAACCCTGCCTTTTAAAGTGCAATATTTTTGGAGAGTTGCTCAAATCCCCGTTACAAAAATAACTTCTGACTTCTGACTTCGTTAAATCTCCTCAATGGATTGATATTCTATGAAGTTTAAGTCATTCGTATCAACTTGAGTATTTTCGAGAATAGCTATAATTTCACCATTGAAAACAATATTTGTTATATTTTCCCCAATATTGGGAACAAACTCTAGTTCTTCAGCACTAAAGCTAACTAAAGCTAAAGTATCCTCATTACTAAAGTCAGTTATGGTATTAACTCCTTCAAAAGCAGTTAAGACAAAGCGATCGCCATCTTCACCACCACTGAGAGTATTATTACCCTGACCACCATAAAGTAGGTCGTCACCCTGGCCACCATTTAGTAAGTCATTGCCTTCCCCACCGATAAGGGTATCTTCTCCTTTGTCACCATTGATGCTATCGTTGCCTATTCCTCCGTAGACAATATCATCACCCTTACCACCATTGATGCTATCGTTTCCTGTACCTCCTGATACTGTGTCATTACCTTGGTTGCCATTGAGGTAGTCATCTCCTTCACCACCGTAGAGTTGGTCATTTCCATTACTATCTTGGCTGGCATCACTACTACCACCATAGATGCTATCGTCTCCTTTATCTCCCATCAAAATGTCATCATCGTTTTCTCCAAATATAGAATCATTACCTTTACCTGCATAGACAGTATCTTCGTTTTTCCCACCGTAGACAATATCTTCGCCTTGAGTCGCATTAATTAAATCTTCTTGGCGTCCACCAAAGATTAGATCGTTATCATTATCATTAGTGGGAGTATCGATCTGACTTGCTTGAAGTAGATCTACACTATATATACCACCAACAATAACATCACTACCATCCATACCCATGAGGCGATCGCTGCCTTCATTACCGTAGATGGCATCAGTATTTTCGGTACCGATGTAATTGTCTGACTCTGGAGTTCCTATAAAGGTATTCGTTTCTGGGATTATACTGATGACAGCGTTGAAATCTACTATTGGTGGTATTGCTTCGGCAGGTATCAAAAGAGTTGTTTCTTCTGGGACTAAAACCGAAATTGGCTGTAGTTCAAGAATGGGATCTGAGTCAGAAATAATTTCTGGTTCTGATACTAAGGTTGGTTCCGAAGTTGGTTCTGGAGTTGGTTCCGGCGTTGGTTCCGGAGTTGGTTCTGGAGTTGGTTCGGGCGTTGGTTCCGGCGTTGGTTCCGAAGTTGGTTCTGGAGTTGGTTCCGGCGTTGGTTCCGGCGTTGGTTCCGGCGTTGGTTCCGAAGTTGGTTCTGGAGTTGGTTCCGGCGTTTGTTCCGGAGTTGGTTCCGAAGTTGGTTCCGGCGTTTGTTCTGGAGTTGGTTCCGGCGTTTGTTCCGGAGTTGGTTCCGAAGTAGGCTCTGGAGTAGGCTCTGGAGTAAGCTCTGGAGTTGGTTCCGGAGTAGGCTCGGGCGTTGGTTCCGGCGTTGGTTCCGGCGTTGGTTCCGGAGTAGGCTCTGGAGTAGGCTCTGGAGTAAGCTCTGGAGTTGGTTCCGGAGTAGGCTCGGGCGTTGGTTCCGGAGTTGGTTCCGGCGTTGGTTCCGGAGTAGGCTCTGGCGTAGGCTCCGGAGTTGGTTCCGGCGTTGATTCCGAAGTAGGCTCTGGAGTTGGTTCCGGCGTTGATTCCGAAGTAGGCTCTGGAGTTGGTTCCGGCCTTGGTTCCGGCGTTTGTTCTGGAGTTGGTTCCGGCCTTGGTTCCGGCGTTTGTTCCGGCGTTGGTTCCGGAGTAGGCTCTGGTGCTGGTTCCGGTGTTGGTTCTGGCGTTGGTTCCGCAGTAGGCTCTGGAGTTGGTTCTGGAGTTGGTTCCGCAGTAGGCTCGGGAGTTGGTTCCGCAGTAGGCTCTGGAGTTGGTTCTGGAGTTGGTTCCGCAGTAGGCTCGGGAGTTGGTTCTGCAGTAGGCTCTGGAGTTGGTTCTGGAGTTGGTTCCGCAGTAGGCTCGGGAGTTGGTTCCGCAGTAGGCTCTGGAGTTGGTTCCGCAGTAGGCTCGGGAGTAGGCCCTGGCGTTGGTTCTGGAGTTGGTTCCGGAGTTGGTTCCGGAGTAGGCCCTGGAGTTGGCTCTGGAGTAGCTTCCGGAGTTGGTTCCGGAGTAGGCCCTGGCGTTGGCTCTGGCGTTGGTTCCGGAGTTGGTTCCGGAGTAGGCCCTGGCGTTGGCTCTGGCGTTGGCTCTGGCGTTGGCTCTGGAGTTGGTTCTGGCGTTGGTTCTGGAGTTGGTTCTGGCGTTGGTTCTGGAGTTGGTTCCGGAGTTGGTTCCGGAGTAGGCCCTGGCGTTGGCTCTGGCGTTGGTTCCGGAGTTGGTTCTGGCATTGGTTCCGGAGTTGGTTCCGGAGTAGGCCCTGGAGTAGGCCCTGGAGTAGGCTCTGAAGTTGGTTCCGGAGTTGGTTCTGGAGTTGGTTCTGGCGTTGGTTCTGGAGTTGGTTCCGGAGTAGGCTCTGGAGTTGGTTCCGGAGTTGGTTCCGGAGTAGGCCCTGGAGTAGGCCCTGGAGTAGGCTCTGAAGTTGGTTCCGGAGTTGGTTCTGGCGTTGGTTCTGGCGTTGGCTCTGGCGTTGGTTCTGGAGTTGGTTCTGGCGTTGGTTCTGGAGTAGGCTCTGGAGTTGGTTCTGGCGTTGGCTCTGGCGTTGGTTCTGGCGTTGGCTCTGGCGTTGGTTCTGGCGTTGGCTCTGGCGTTGGTTCTGGAGTTGGTTCTGGAGTCGGTTCCGGAGTAAGCCCTGGAGTTGGTTCCGGAGTAAGCCCTGGAGTTGGTTCCGGCGTTGGTTCCGGAGTAGGCTCTGGAGTAGGTTCCGGAGTTGGTTCTGGCGTTGGTTCCGGAGTAGGCTCTGGAGTAGGTTCCGGAGTTGGTTCTGGCGTTGGTTCCGGAGTAGGCTCTGGAGTAGGCTCTGGAGTAGGCTCTAGAGTAGGCTCTGGAGTTGGTTCTGGGGTTGGCTCTGGAGTTGGTTCTGGAGTAGGCTCTGGAGTAGGTTCCGGAGTTGGTTCTGGCGTTGGCTCGGGCGTTGGTTCTAGCGTTGGCTCTGGAGTAGGCTCTGGAGTTGGTTCTGGCGTTGGCTCGGGCGTTGGCTCGGGCGTTGGTTCTGGAGCAGGTTCTGGAGTTGGCTCGGGCGTTGGTTCTGGAGTTGGTTCTGGAGTTGGTTCCGGAGTAGGCTCTGGAGTTGGTTCCGGAGTTGGTTCTGG
>NZ_JAAHHG010000520.1 GCF_010692555.1 Okeania sp. SIO3B5
GCAAACCCTTTATTCCTTGGTCAAAGACATCAGGAATTACTTTTTTAATAATGTTCAACGACCCATTGACATCTGCATTTAATAATTTATTTTCCCTGGTTTTATACAACCCTCTTGTTACTCTTTTCCCACTAAATTTCGGTTTTTGTTCTCCATATTTAGGCAAATCATCCCCATCTAAACAGCTTGATTGAGATGTATAGGATTCTTCGGTAATTATTACTTTTATTCCTCTTAGTTGGGCTTTATACCTTAACATCTCTATTAACCTATAGTGAGGGATATTCACAAATTGTTGATTGTTCTTTTTCCCTAATTTTATTTCTTGTTTCCAAGTCTGATTATACCCAATGATTAAGATTCCTATTTCATGGCTTACACACCAATCTATTACTCTTTTACTTGCTGTATGGAGATAGTTTTCTACTCGACAATTTCGTTTGTGAGTTAATTTTTTTAACCGATGAGAATTAGTTTGATTGTGGCTATTTAATTGAGATTGTAAATAAGAGCGTTGTTTATTATAAAAGGTGTTAATTGATTTTAATGGTCTGCCTTTAATCAACAGAGGTGTAGTTCCTGTTTGATTTGTAGTTACAGCTATTAAGTTATTTACTCCTAAATCTACTCCTGCTATTTGTTGATTTTCTGTTGTTGACTCCGATTTTTCATAGACTATTTCTATTATGTAACAGCTACTTTTAGGGATAATTCTGGTTTCTATTATTTCTGTCTGTGAAGTGTGGATTTTTATTTCACTCATTGACAGATGACAAATTCCTTTTTTTAAGGTTTTTTTGTATATTGATTCATGAGGATAAGGCAGAATATTTCGGCCTTTTATTTTATGTTTATATTTGGGGATTTTTGGTTTCCCTAAAAATTTATTTGACTGTTTTTGCCACTCTCTTAAAGCCGCAAAATAACTACTCCAAGCTGAGTCTAATCTTCTGATTATTTGCTTACTTACTTTGGTAGGTAAAGCTTGATAATCTTCACTTTTAGATACCTGGTGATACAGTTGATTAAAGCTTAGTTTCTTTTTGTTTTCAAAGAAATGTTGGCGATAATAATAGTTAGCTAAATTGAACAGATTTTTAGACAAAAAAGCCTTGTGGTCAATTTCCGACCACAAATAATGGGATTTGGTAATAACATGACGTTCAACTAGCTTCATATCTTAATTGTAGCTGATAACGACTCAATGGATAGACAACTGAATAAACTTGCTTATTTTAGTTTTATAGCTATAGTTATGAGTAAGTTTGATGAACTTTAGATAAGTTTTCGCTTTCTGTCTTTACCCCACATTCCGCACTTCAATTTGTATTATTACAAGTAGTATATAAATCCGTAGCTTGGTAGGTATTTATACTATGCAAATCATCTCAATTACTTTTTTCGTCGATCAAATTCCGAGTAAATAATTAGGGTTTGCGCTCAAAAGTATGAGTGGTAGGGGTAGGAGCCAGAATCGGTGAATCGGTGAAGTCAGGAGGAATGGGAATTATAGAAGAAGTAGTCAGAAGAATCGTAAAAGTTATTTTCTACCCCTCGAAATGCCGAAAATCCTAGATTTTTGAACCATTACCACCTCAAAACTGGTACTCCCTTAGTACCTGAAAAGGGTAAAACCTTTACCTATCAAGACTTTGATATTTAATCAGCAAGCCCTAATTAAGCATAAATACTTGCTTGATTGATTACTCAATCACGTCAGCTATGATTTTCTTCTAAAATTATGTCTCCTGACTCCTGACTCCTGACTCCTGACTCCTTCTTCTATAATACATTTTGTCGTGCGGAATGTGGGATAAAGACTCAAACGAGCGTCAGGGATTACTTTTGTACGGGCAATTCGCGTTTGTGGAGCATTCCGTAGGAAATCGCCCCTACTGACTTTTGCCTTGCGCGGAGCGCTACATCTCACAACTCAAATAAAATTGCTATTAAGTAATTGGATAATAACCTTTTTAACTTTCCCAATTCCCTTTATGAATTGTTTTTACCCATTTTAGTCGCTTAGGTAATATAGACATCCGGGTAATAGTAGCACCCATCACAATAAACCAATGCAACATATAAAAAGTTCCTCGCACACTTTCTAAAAAAGTAAGTAGTATAGACAACGGATGTTCTTTCTCAGAAATAAAGTCCAACTTCTCTTCTTTAACGATACTCTTTTCTTGTTTCCTGGTTCGACGTAAACCGATAAACATTCCCAATACAGAAACTGTTACAGTAAACACAGTCAAAGGACTGGTGATAGGTAAGCGACGTAAGATTATTGCCATAAGAAAATCAGGTACAGCAGCAACTGATACTAGATATTGGGTCACCAAAAATTGCCATAAATCCCAAGTCTTACCAAATCTCATTCGGTTACGCAAAATCAATTGCCAGTAGTCTAGATAACGCTGATACCCACCCTCTGCCCATCGGGAACGTTGATGCCACAAAGCTTTTGGGTTAGTTACTCCTTCCTCCATTACTGCAGGAAAACTGAGAAAATCTATATCCCATTGGTTTAAGTGTAGGCGAATTGTTAAATCTAAATCATCAGTAATAGTCTGTTCATTCCATCCGCCACACTCATTGAGGGCATTCAAACGTACAAATTGGCCATTTCCCCTGAGTTCTCCAACCCCACCAATTGCAATTCGTTGTTCCTGGAAAAAGCTATCTAGAGCCATTTCTGCTGATTGGCCTTTTGTCCAAAAATTTAGACCTGCATTGGCGATCGCTTTTCTAACTTGTACTGCTCCTACTTCTTTTCTCACAAAAAGTGGTATTACCTTTCGGAGTAAATCAGGTGTTACCTCTGCATCTGCATCAAACACTCCTAAAATTTCTCCCCTAATCAAAGGTATAGCAGTATTGAGAGCGCCTGATTTACCTCCACTGGCATCTGGACTTCTACGAATAACATTGAGCTGCTGATATTCTTTAGCCAACTGTTCTAACAATACAGGAGTTTTATCTGTACTATTGTCATCTATTACCCAAAGTTCGTAATTATTAGTTGGATAATCTAAAGTACAGATATTTTTTACCAATTTACTAATTACAGCTTCTTCATTTTTAGCTGCTACTAACAGAGAGATATAAGGCCAGTCTGTCGAATTTTCTTCTGATAGAGGTTTTGGAGGTAGTTTTCGTTTAGCGAATAGTATTCTCAAAAGTTGAACTGATAGTAAGCCTGTCAGACCTAAAATTACCCAATATCCCCAGGAAAGTAAGTGCAGAAGGATAGTAGTAGTCCAAATCAGAAATGACATAAGTGCTGCTTTACGTCTACGACCATCGTAAATATTCTGATGACTACTTAACACTTCCTGTTGTTGTTTGATTTGAGTCTGGTCTAAGCATTTTTGAGTTTCTGCCACCTGATTATTTTGCTGTTCGTTACAAAATTTATCGTTTTGATGAATTTGGGTTTCCCTATAATAATCGTTTTTGGGCCAAGAACTGTTGGGCATAATTAAATTAATCTTAAAAGATCCGGTCGCTAATAATTTTCTTATTTTTTTAGAGACTAACCTAATTCCGTCTGAAAAACTATAAATATGGTCTTGTGAAGTAAAGAATAGGGTATAGCGCTACGGGCAAGTCAAAAGTCAAAAGTCATCCCTGATGCTCGTTTGAGTGTTTATAATTGCCCTAATACCATTTCTCAAAAACTTTTCTACACTTTCTTAAGTAAGGGAGTGAGGGAGTGGGGGAGAGATAAACATCAGAATAATTAGCATTAACTTGCTAATTAGGGCTTGCTGATTAAATCTCAAAGCATTGACTGATATTGGTTTGAAGAATTTTAGGTGCTGAAATAGCAGCTTTTCTGTTGATGGATCTCAAAAAGTGAAGATTTTGGAGTCATTATGACAGAAAAAGTAAGGGTGGATTATGAATGACCAGTTCTTCAGCTAACTCCCCGTTCATCCTAACTCTTCACTACTCCCTACTCCCTTTTTCCCCTCCAGGGAGGGGGAGGGGCGAGGGGTGGGTTCCTACCATAGCAAAAAGACTTTCCATACGCAAACCCTAATTATTAGTAGTAGAACGGTGCAAAAAAACAGCAAGTTAGTTTAGTAATGAAAAGTAAATTTGCCAAAAACTCTCTTCCCTTCTGCCTTCTGCCCTCTGCTTCCTGGCTTTTGATAACGATAATTTTCAACACCAACCTACTTAGCTCCCATCAGGGTTCTATAATAGAATTTCCAGGGACGTGGATAATATTGATTCACCTTTGAAAAACCTAGCCAATCGGCCGACATTTTTAGGAATTGTCTCTCAAAGGTTGCAGATTAAGTCTTAACTGACTACGTTGGCTAAGTCAAGACCACCATAAGTGAACTCCAGCTTATGTGCTGGTCACTCTAAATTAAGGACAGCGTGTTTAGTGCGCCAATCGGAAGTAGGTTTTGTACCGATAGTGTTTAGAGTATTAACAAGCCTGGCCAACATAATCGAGGAACACTTTACTGAAAAGGAATAGACGCCACAATGTCTAACACTAATTACGTTTTCGTTATAGATACAAACAAAAAACCATTACAACCTTGCAAGCCAACTGTAGCTCGTAGATTGTTAAATTCTGGCAGAGCTGCTGTCTGGCGACGCTTTCCGTTTACTTTGATTCTCACGCAAAGCTGTTGAAATAGTTACCAAAACAACTTTAGTCCTCAAGATTGATCCAGGCTCAAAATTTACAGGGATGGCTTTATTAGAAGGAAACAAGGTGATATGGATGCTCTTAATTCAACACCGAGGTTCGTTAATTTCCGAAAAGCTGCAAAAGCGTTCTCAAAGAAGGAGGGCTAGAAGGACAAAAAATCTCAGATACCGTAAACCAGGTAACCCGAACAAAAAGAAACCTACTGGTTGGTTAGCACCTTCTCTCATGCACAGAGTTGAAACTACTATGACTTGGGTAAAACGAGTAATTAAGTTTTCTCCTGTAGAATCAATCTCAATGGAACTGGTTCGCTTTGATACTCAATTGATTCAACATCCAGAAATTTCTGGCACTGAGTATCAGCAAGGGGAATTAGCAGGATATGAATTGAAAGAATATTTGTTAGAAAAATGGGGTCGTCAATGTGCCTATTGTGGCCGAACAAATACACCACTAGAAATAGAACATATTCACCCCAAGTCCAAAGGAGGCTCAGATCGAGTATCTAACTTAACTGTTGCCTGTACTAAATGTAATCAACTTAAGAGTAACCAGGATGTCAAAGAATTCTTATCTGGAAAACCAGAATTATTAAAGCGAATACAAACCCAAGCAAGAAGACCATTAAAAGATGCACTACTCGGTTAATTCTTGTCGGTGGAAATTGTTCAATGCCTTAAAAACTACAGGTCTGGAAGTAACTACAGGTAGCGGGGGACAAACAAAATTTAACCGGAGAAAACAAAAATTACCTTCATCGCACTGCATAGACGCTGCTTGTGTAGGTGAAGTGAATCAGTTAAATTTCCACACCACCCAAGCTTTAGCTGCTATTTGCAAAGGGCAAGGAGGTAGACAGAAAGCAGCGGTAAATAAATATGGATACCCCATAAGGTACAACCCACTAAAACCGATAAAATGTTGGAATAGTGGAGATTTAGCGTTGAATATTGAAACAGGGGAAGTGGGTAGAGTTAATCCTCGCTCAAAGTCAAATAGTTTTAATTTCACAGTGCCTGGACAGAAAGCAAAAAGTGTTCATGTAAGTAAATTAAAAGTTGTACATAAGAAAGACGGTTATACCTATACATTTTGTCCACAGTTGTCCATAAATGTCGAGGAAAATACCGTCTAAAACTTAACAGGAGAGTAGGGAATGTCAATTAATCAATTAAAGCCAGCCGAAAAAGGGGAAGTAGCGGTTTACACTCCCTATTACCCAGATAACAGACGTAAATACCTAGCTCATGCTATTAGTCTTTACAAACAAAAAAGTCTTGAAGGAGCGAGACATATTGAAGGAGGAGAGAATATCCCTTTTGTTATCACCTGGAATGTTTCTATATTACCTGCAGACATAACTCGTTGCCGGATGCAGTTTGATGGTAATCAGGAACTTAGTTATGATACAACAATGGCCACTTATGAATTTGTTGATTCTTTAATCGATGTATTGCTCATTTATCATCGTACTCGTAATGTGGATTTTTCTAAGAATTTCTATGGAAAGCTACTTCGCTATGAGTGATTAACCTTGAAATTTAATTCCTGATTGAAAGTTGACTCTAAAATAATGTTTTTGATTGCCAAAAAAATTAATATTTTTCATCCTGAGACATTGAAGATCAAATCCAAATTTTGTTGACAAAACTCTTTGGGCAGGCTCTATTTATTGTCACGCTTAGAAAAATTTATGGGAGATGGGGGGATGGGGAGATTTGTATATTTGCACAATTTTTTGTATTTCATCTTAATATTCTCTGACGACAAAGAATTAGCCCTCGCAGCACTTTTGTGTTATGAAAAAATGGGTTGATATGCCCACCTAAGCTGGCAGCTATATGCACTAATTATGAGTTAAAATAGGGAATGAGCCAGCAACTTAAGGGTTATGTTGACTACTCCCCTGGCTGAAGCCTAGGGGATTCTAAACCGTCCCTAAAAAGATGGCGTGGTGAGGATGTCAAAAGTTTATTGATTGCGGGAGTGAGGGTGTGGCAAAATCTGGCAATTATTTGCTTATTGGATCGACTGAAGCTTACAGTGGCAAGTCTACAATTACTTTAGGAGTAGCCCATAAGCTGCAAAAACAAGGGATAAGTATTGCTTATGGAAAACCCTTGGGAAACTCTTTAAATTCAGCATCTGTAGAAATTGATGCTGATGTACAGTTTATTACTGAAACTCTCAAGCTTTCAGAAAATAGTATTCGGCCAACTCTGTTCATGCTGGATGAAAGTACTATCACGAAGCGTTTGCTTGGAGAGGACAACACTGAC
>NZ_JAAHHG010000521.1 GCF_010692555.1 Okeania sp. SIO3B5
CCGGAGGTACTGATAATTGATATAGGACTACAAGAATTGGTTAGGACATTTTTCAATCCTAAAACCCTTTTACAGTTCCCTGTTCCCTGTTCCCTGTTCCCTGTTCCCTGTTCCCTGTTCCCTATTCCCTAGCGCGTAGCGCTATAACTGATAACTGAAATGACCACATCTTCCTCTGTTACCGTTACTGTTCCCGCAACTACCGCAAATATTGGCCCTGGTTTTGACTGCATCGGTGCTGCTCTCTCTTTATATAACCGTTTCAAATTTTCTATTACGGATAGCGCAACAGAACTAAAAATTTCTGTCACTGGCAAAGAAGCTCCACGAGTCAGCACAGATAAAACCAATCTTGCCTATCAAGCATTCGTCAAATTATATGAATATCTCAACCAAATACCCCCATCTATAGAAATAGAAATTGACTTAGGCGTACCCTTAGCTAGGGGTTTAGGAAGTTCAGCTACTGCAATAGTTGGAGGTTTACTTGGAGCAAATCAACTGGCGGAACATCCTTTAAGTCAAACAGAAGTAATGAATTTAGCGATCGCCATTGAAGGACATCCAGATAACGTTGTGCCTGCCTTACTCGGTGGCTGTTGTTTAACTGCCTCCACTCCTACTGGTTGGGAAGTCTGTGATATTCCTTGGCATTCTGATATTGTGCCAGTAGTAGCAATTCCAGATTTTGAACTTTCAACAGCAGAAGCACGACGAGTTTTACCGATAAATTACAGTCGTGCCGATGCTATATTCAATGCTGCCCATTTAGGCATTTTGTTAAGAGGTTTAGAAACTGGTAATGGAGATTGGCTAAAAGCTGGAATGCAAGATAAAATTCACCAACCCTACCGTAAGTCTCTAATCAAAGGATATGAACAAGTTAGATTAGCTGCTTTAGATGCTGGTGCTGATGAAATGGTAATTAGTGGTGCTGGCCCGACTTTATTAGCACTGACAAGTTCGACTGCAACATCAGCAGTAGTAACAGCAATGGCGGATACTTGGAAAAATCAAGGAGTAGTTACAGAAGTAAAAGCTTTGGCAGTTGACACTAAAGGAGCAGTTTGTACTTAGCTTGGTGATTTAACTCAGCGCGATCGCTACCAAAGTCAAAAGTCATAAGTTAACGGAAAGGCAGAAGAAAAAAATCTAACGTTGTCTGAGTTTTCAGCTTTTGATACAGCATATTTCGAGCAAATGAGGTACAAGCTTAAATGGTAAAATCATCGTAGCGTGGGCATCTTGCCTGCGTTTAGGCAGTCTTGCCCGCGACGGGTGTACCTCATAACAACAGAAACAGCTGTATTTCCTTACCTTTCCTTCAACTGCTATATCATAATATTATATCATGTTCGGATAATCAGTTATAAATAAAATTTCAGAACTGACAGTACCGAATAAATACTTAAATTATCTTGAAATACTTAAATTATCTTGATTTTTATCCTTTCTTCCCTCCTGACTCCTGACTTCCCCTCCTGGGAGGGGTTATATCATGTTCGGATAATCAGTTATAAAAAAACTTTATCCCTTTTAACCCTTTCTTCCCTTCTGCCTCCTGCCTCCAGCTCCCGCTGCCTTCCTTCCTCCAAAGTGTAAGTATTCAACCGAACATGATATTAGGGGTGGGTTGACTCCTGACTCCTCGCTAAGTTATTTATAAGTATTCAACCGAACATAATATTAAACGTTATTTTTCCTCAGTAGACATCTCCAGAAAAGAGGGAACAGGGAACAGGGAACAGGGAACCCACCCCTAGCCCCTCCCAGGAGGGGAGGGGAACAATTGATAATTTCTGGATAAGAATTGATTGTCTTTTTGATTTTTGGAGATGTCTAGTAGTAATTATTTAACTTTCAAAGTCCGCAAACGATTGATCGCTGCTGCCAACTCAAAACGTCGGAACATAGCTAAATCTCCTTGGGGAAAAGGAACCAAAACATCCAAACCTTTAGATTCAATATCTGCCATAATAGCATCAACAACTTCTGACAATGTTCGAGCGCCATCCATGTATTGTTTTTTAGCATAAACCATAGCTGCACCGATCGCCGTTAATTGGTCTTTACTCACTAACTGTTCGACACTAGAGAGGTCAACATCCTCGCTACCAAACACCACTTCATCAACATCTCGTACTTTTAAACGTACATCTCGTCGTCCCCGACTCGGATCTAAACTTTCTGGTAGTGGTATCCGCCCTCGAATTTCACCAAAATTTTCACCACCTTCAGAAGTACGGCCAGTAACGTGTTTTTCGGCAATCTCTTTAGCTTTTTCTGTAACTTCACTAGCTTTGAAATTTTCCATAGCAATGATTTGATCTGCCACTTCAAAATAATCACCACTACCACCCATTACCAAAATTGTTGACACTTGATAGTCAGTATATAACTGTCTTACCTTATCAATAAAAGGAGTGATCGGTTCCCCTTCCTTAGAAATAAGTTCTTGCATCCGGCGATCGCGAATCATAAAATTAGTTGCTGCCGTATCCTCATCTACTAATAAAATAGGGGAAGTAATAGCAACTTCTTCAGGTTTATCTTTTTTAATACCTATCTCCAAAGCTTCCATAATATTTGCAGCTTGAGAGGTACTACCACTAGCATTTTCAGTAGTAAATTGAGTAGTGGAACGCTCTTGAGGCAATTGATTAATAAACGGCGAAATATCTACACCTGCCACACTACGACCATCTTCTGCCCTAATTTTCACCGCTTTTGGATCTGTCACGACAAATTCACGGCCGTCACCAGGGATGTGGTTATAAACCCCATATTCAATAGCCTTGAGGATAGTAGACTTACCGTGATAGCCACCACCTACTATTAATGTCACCCCTTGAGAAATTCCCATGCCAGAAATTTTACCTTGATTAGGACATTCAAACTCCACTTCCAAAGATGGAGGAGACTGAAATGGCACTACATTCTCAGATGACAAAGGACGAGCGTCAACCCCGCTACGACGCGGTAAAATTGCACCATTAGCAACAAAAGCAACCAGATTTTTTTCTACCAATTGGTTCCGTAAAAAATCTGCATCTTCTACAGTTTCGACATGGCGACGACAAGCAGCAGCATCTAATTGTTCATATTTGAGACTCCGATGAACAATATACGGCATATCATCACACAACATCTCTGCTGCCTGTCTGCCTAGAATACGACGGCCATTTGCAGGTAATCCAACTATTAATCGTACTTCAACACCTTTTTGAGGATTGTTTTTTAATTTTATCGGTTTTCCTCTTTGTAAAGCGGGGTTTGAACCAGGAGAAACAACTTTAGGAGCTGGAGGATCTATATTAGCCAAATATACTGATGTTCGTTCCAGGACTTCCTGTCCCATTTTTGTAATTGCCACCATCCCACTTTTACCAGTGCCACGCCGTCCACTTACCTCATAAGCCATTCTGTCAAATTTACGAGTTAGGAAATCTCGTAGGGCAACTTCTCGAATTGGACTTTGATAAAGTTCTGGAGGAAAAGCAGCAACTGTATAAGGCACCTGCACCCGAAGTTTACTAGGAGCGCCAAAGGGGTCTCCCTGAATATAATCAATAATTAAGGTAAAGTCCGGAAATTCGTAACTACCTTGAATATCTCTGTAAGCTTTGTAGTTACAGTTGTCTAAGTCTAAAAGTTTCTGCCTCAGAGTTTGTTGATTAGTCATTTTTCAGGTATCAGGTGTCATTTCAGTTATCAGTTATCAGTTATCAGTTCCTCTGGCTAAAGTCAAAGGCTTGAAATACTGAAGTTTATTTTCTCTTAGTCGATTGGATATGGCGCAGGTTTCCTAGCCATCCCGGGACCGCTTTTTCATCCCTCTTCAAGGGAAAGGAGACCTTATTTTTTGGTCACTATATAAGATTTCGTAATTTAGATTTTGTATATAGATTAGAACATATCTTTCAATCAGTAACCAAAAACATTACACTATAATTTGCAATTATGGTCTAATGATAACCATTATTTTCCAAAACGTATAAGTCAATCAAAACTTTTAATTTTACTTTTGCTAAAGTACAATGTCAAGTCTAAAAATCAGAAAAATAAAGATAAGAAATATTTTACTACTGAGTATAATTAGAAAATTTCGTTGAATTTAGTTATACTGAGAGTCAGATAATCAAATAGGGTATTAGACAAACAGCAAGTCCAACTATCTAAATGAACAGCAAAAATGATGGAGCAATTCATTGGTCAAGTTTTACGCGATCGCTATCGTATCCAATCTGTACTTGGCGGTCAAACTGGTTGTAGAACTTTTCTTGCTAATGACTTACAAACAGATTTGTTGGTTGTCGTTAAGTTATTGCTATTCAGCCCCGACTTTACTTGGGAACATCTGAAACTGTTTGAACGGGAAGCTGAGGTGCTGAAATTTCTTGAACATCCCTCTATTCCTCAATACCTGGATGACTTTGATGTGGAGATAGAGTTAGAAAAAGGTTTTGCCTTAGTTCAAACTTATATTGAGGCTAAATCATTGTCCGACTGGATACAGTCTGGTCGTACCTTTACAGCGCTTTTCATTTGAGTAGACCACAAAATTATTTTTGGCGCTTAGAGTAGGGAGTAGGGAGTAGGGAGTAGGGAGTAGAAAAATGCTTTTGGGTTGCCCATACTAACTGTAGTCTATCCATGTGAAAAGCGCTATAGCGAGGATGATATCAAAGCGATCGCCAAAGAGCTATTAAAAATTTTAGATTACCTGCATAGTCGTCAACCACCTGTTATTGTCATTGCGAGGATAGGAAGCAATCTCTTAAACCACTGAGATTGCTTCCTTCCACGGAGTGACCGTCGCAATGACGATGTCAAATTACTCTTTATATCATGTCCGGTTGAATAGTTAGACTTTGGCGGAAGGAAGGCAGGAGGCAGGAGGCAGGAGGCAGAAGGTTTTCTCAAGAGTGTCACCTTAATTTTATACACGCTCCGATGCTACCGGACATGATATTACTTCCTGATAACTTCCAGAATACCTTTATCTCCATCAATATTGGCCTCTACTCCCACAGGTAAAGCAGCATTAGGACCATCGTGGCCAAAAGGAAGCTCGGAAACAATGGGAATATTTAAATCGGACAGGCGATCGCGCAATACATCTTCAACAGTAAATTCTGTATTATCCATACGGCCACCAGAAGACTGACTAAACCGCCCCAGAGCAATACCATTTACCTGCTGTAAAACCCCAGCCATCCGCCAGTGGGTCAACATTCGGTCAATACGGTAAGGAGCTTCATTTGTATCTTCTAAGGCTAAAATTGTCCCACTCAAATCTGGTTGATACTTAGTGCCTAATAAATGACCAGCTACAGTTAAATTTGCAGGCATTAAATAGCCCTTGGCCTGGCCTCCACCCCAACCATTGCCTTTTAAAGGTTCTAGGGAACGACCCTCTACTAAGTCAAATAATCGTTGAATTGACCACTCTGGTTCCGCAGCTAAAGTAGTTAATAATGGACCATGAACACAGGAAAAATTGCTAATTTTATAAAAAGTCCACAGCAGGGCAGTAATATCAGAAAAACCAATCAACCATTTAGGAGTAGGCAGTGAAAAATCATTGAGGTTTTGCCAGTTTTCCAGTAAGCGGGTTGTACCATAACCACCCCTAGAACAGAGAAGACCAGGATAATTTTCATTACTAATCGCTGCTGCTAATTGAGTAAGGCGACTTTCGTCTGTACCTGCTAAATAACCCCATTTTTCATCATAACCAGGAGTTAATTCTACTTTGTAGTTTCGCGATCGCCAAATTTCCACTCCCTTTTCAAAAGCATCTAATTCTCGCAAACAACCGCTTGGTGAAATAACTTGTAGTAAGTCACCTGGTTTTAACCAATTTTGATTTAGCATATTAAGTATGATTATTTCTATTCTGTTGTAATCCTATTCACAATTAAAATATTACGATTTCGGTCCCCTACTCTTTTATACTTAAATTCATCAACACCTTCTATCACTAAGTACATCCCCCAGCCACCAGGGTTTTCTTTTTCTAAAAGTTTTCTTTTTGTTTCCGCTGTAAAATTTTCTCTTGTTGTGGGGTCATATGTTATTCCAGTATCTTCAAGAACAATAGTGATACTTTCGGAATCTATTGTAGCTTCCAGATATATATTTCCTTCTAATCCAACTTCATTATAACCATGAGTAATAATATTTGTTGCTATTTCATCTACTGCTAAACGTAGTTTATGTGATCTGTTATTTTCTAAACCTGCTTCTGTTGCTGCTGAAACCACATATTGAGCAATTGTTTGTAAAGAGTCTAGGCTACCAGGCACTTCTAAAGGTTCCATAAATAAATACTCCTTCTTTTGAATTTTTTAGAAATAGTTTTAGTTAATTTCTACCCACCTTTAACATTCAAATATCATCAAATTATAGTAAATAGACATCTCCACCAAAAGAGGTAACAGGGAACAGGGAACAGGGAACCCACCCCTAACCCCTCCCAGGAGGGGAAAAATTGATAATTTATGGATAATAATTGATTTTATTTTTACTTTTTGGAGATATCTAAATAGTAAATATTCTACTTGGTAGTCATGCGATCACCAAATTTCTACTCCTTTGTTAAGAGCATCTAACATCATGTCCGGATAATCAGTGATGAAAAACTTATCATGAGTGCTTCAACAGTAAATCTTTCTATTTTCCCTACTCCCCTACTCCCCCGCTCCCCTACTCCCCTACTCCCCTACTATCTTATATTATAAGTATTCAACCGGACATGATATAACTCTCGCAGACAACCACTAGGTGAAATAACTTGTAGGAAGTCATCTGGTTTTAACTTCCCTGGCGGGAAGTCCCGCGCTCTCCCGTTGGCGGAGGATGGTGGCGGCAGCTATTAGGGGAGCGGAGGGATGGGAAAGCCAGGGCCTTGAGTCGGATATCTCCACAAATAAAACCTTCC
>NZ_JAAHHG010000522.1 GCF_010692555.1 Okeania sp. SIO3B5
TACATAGCAAAATAGCCAACATTAGAAAAGATACATTGCACAAACTAACTACTTACTTGGCTAAAAACCACAGCCAGATAGTAATAGAAGACTTAAATGTATCAGGAATGATCGCAAATCACAAGCTGGCTAAGGCTGTTGCTGATATGGGTTTTTATGAGTTTCGCAGACAGTTAGAGTACAAATGTGAGTTATATGGTTCTGAGTTAATCACCGTTGATAGATGGTTTCCTAGTTCTAAAACTTGCAGTAGGTGTGGAACTGTTAAAGAGTCTCTGTTTTTATCAGAGCGCGTTTTTAATTGCGAACACTGCAATTTTAGCTGCGATCGAGACTTGAATGCAGCGTTAAATTTAGCTATGGCGGTCAGTTCGACCGTGACAGCTTGCGGACTGGATAACGCCGACGTTGCCAGGTTGAAGCAGGAATAGAACAGATTATCAGCAAGAAAATCATAGATTTATGTAGATAATCGTAGGTTTCTAAGAACGGTTATGCAAGTTGTGAAGCTGACAGTAAATAATTTTAATGAAAGCTATACTTTATGGAGGCTTTATTTTAGGTAAGCTTTTGCAAGATATAGCTCTAAGCCCTAGGGAATAGGGAATAGTAAACTGTTAAAGGGTTTTCGGTGCGGAAAAGCTCCGCTAACAGGGTTTAGAAATGTCCTAACCTTAATGCGTAGCGTTATACATTTGAATCAGTGGTAGTCCTGCATAGTAATGGTGAAGATATATATTTTTTAATTTCTCCTACACTCCCTATCACCCCATCACCCTATCTCTAGTGCAAAGTCCAGTATAATTAAACATATTAATCATATTTTTAAAAGGTGAATTATTAAATGACGGAAGATTATCGTGCTGTAACACTAGGAGATGCTTACAATATTTCTAATTTTATTCCTCTTCAAGATGAGGATTTAGAAAAATATTATTATGATTTATCTGAAGTAAGAAAAACAGAAGCTATCGATAGCATTAATTTTATTTTAAGTGTTGCTGAACCTGAAACAACTAAAACAATTTTATTTGCAGGTCATCGTGGTGGAGGGAAAACTACAGAATTAAAAAGATTAGAAAAAAAATTACAAGATAAATATTTTATTATTTATTTTATGGCTGATGAAGAACTAGATACTAATGATGCTCGTTATACAGACCTATATCTAGTAATTATTAAACAGGTTGAAGAACACTTAAGAAAGAAAAATATTACTTTAGATAAAAGGTTATTGCAGGGTTTTGAAGATTGGTTTAAAGAGATTACTAAAGAAAATGAAGAGACAGTAGAACGCTCAGTTAGTATAGAAGCAGCAAGTCAATTAGGAAGTCAAACACCGATTCCTTTTTTGGTTAAACTTTGGGTGAAATTATTAGCTCAAATTAAAGGGTCAGCTAAAAACAAAAAGATAATTAGAGAGACTTTAGAAAAGGATATTTCTCGACTAAAAGCTGATATTAATGCTCTCTTAAGAGATGGTACGAAAAAGTTAAGGGAAAAGTATCCTGAATATAAAGGAATTTTAATTATTGTTGATAATTTAGACCGCGTTCCTCCTAATGTGGGAGAACATTTATTTTTTGATTATGCTGCTCAATTGCAAGAATTAGATTGTAATATTATTTATACTGTGCCTATTTCTGTTGTTTATTCTACGGAAAATGTGGGTAATACTTTTGACCAAAATCTCCATACTTTACCGATGGTTAATATTTACCAGTATGACAGTCAAGAGACTGATTTACCACATAATGATAGACATTTAAAGGCAATGGCTGAAATAATTGCTAAAAGGGTTAATACAGATATTTTGTTTGAGTCGGAACAAGATTTGTTAGAAATAGCTAAAGCTAGTGGTGGTCATGTTCGTCAATTAATGCGAATTATGCGGACAGCTTGTATGACTGCTGGTTCCCGTGGTCATAGTAAAATTAATAATGATGATGTTGATTATGCAATTAAACAGGAACAATTTAGTTTTGAGCGGGTTATTCCTCATCAACATTATGAAATTTTAGCCAAAGTTTGTCAGAGTAAAAATTTAGAAAATAACGAAACTTCTCAAGCAATTTTATATAATACTTCGGTTTTAGAATATAACGGAATTAATCGTTGGAATTATGTTAACCCAGTTATTAAACGCAGTGAATTATTCCAAGAAGCATTAAAAAGTTTATAGGATTTCTTTATTTAAATGAGGTACATTTACGATCCCCCTAAATCCCCCTTTTTAAGGGGGACTTTGAATTTTTCAGGGTACTTCATAGATTAAAGAACTGCTATATAATCTTTGAGGTTAATATGGGAACGCGTGAAAGCTCCCTCCTTTTTAAGCGGTTCCCCCCTTATTAAGGGGGGTTAGGGGGGATCTAAAACTGTACCTCATAGATTAAAGAACCGCGATAAAATCCTTGAGGTTAATATTATGGGTGAAAGTAGTCGTAAAGTTAAACCCACCGAGCAATTTTTAATTGAAAATCAGGAATCTTTGAATCAATTATTGACTGTTATTACTTTTGCCAAAGGATTTACTTTGGGTATAATTCAAGTTGATTATCAGGAGGATTTGGATGCAATTATTAAAAGAATTACTACTGATGAACAATGTAGTCAAATTCAGTTTTGGCAATTAAAGTTAGATGACCCTGAGTTAGTTTTTTTCCGAGATGAAATGGTGAAAAGACTAGCCAATTTTACGATTGAACCAGAAAAGAAATTAGTTATTATTATCCAAGGTTTAGAAAATGCCATTGGTTTATCAGGTGAGAAACCGAATTTTTTATATGATTTGAATTATGTGCGAGATTTATTACCTAGAGATATTCCTTATCCCATCATTTTTTGTCTACCTAATTATGCAGTTAATCGTTTAGCAAATTTGGCTCCTGATGTATGGTCATGGATATCTTCAGTTGTTAAGTTTAATTCTCTAAAAACTCCAGTTGTTTCTAGAGGAAATGAAACTCAAATTCGCAGTACAATTAAAGAAACCATACCAACAGGAATTAAGGAGAGAATTGATTTTTTAAATGAACGTTTATCAGAATATTATGAATCGAAGGATGATTCAGTTAAAGATTTATTTTATTTGCTGAGTGAGTTAGGTATTGCATACCGTCAACAACAAGATTTAGAAAAAGCAGAAGTTTATTTACACCAAGCTGAGGATTTATATCAGCAAAACAAGTCTTTGATTTCAAGTACAGATCTGGGGAATATTTTTGACAATTTAGGTCGTTTGTATAAGAGTAAAAATAAGGGTTCTATAGCTAATAATTTAGAACAAGCTATTAGTTATTATCAATTGGCTTTAGAAATTTATACCCGCGATACTTTTCCTCAACAATGGGCAATGACACAAAATAATCTTGGCGAAGCTTATCGCAAGAGAATAAGAGGAAACAAAGCTGAGAATCTAGAGCAGGCGATCGCCTTTTTACAAAATTCTTTTAAAGTCAGAACTTTTGACGCTTTTCCTGAAAATTGGGCAGCGACGCAAAATAATCTCGCAAATGCTTATAGTGAAAGAATAAGAGGAGTCAAAGCCGAGAATTTAGAGATAGCGATCGCCTCTTACCAACAAGCTCTCAAAGTTTTAACTTTTCACACTTTCCCTGAACAATGGGCAATGGCGCAAAATAATCTTGCTATTACTTACAGTGAAAGAATAAGAGGAGACAAAGCTCAGAATTTAGAGATAGCGATTACAACTTTCCAAAATTCTCTCCAAGTTAGAACTTTTGAGACTTTTCCTATAGATTGGGCAATGACGCAAAATAATCTCGCTATGGCTTATAGTAATAGAATCAGAGGAGATAAAGCCGAGAATTTAGAGATGGCGATCGCTATTTACCAACAAGCTCTCAAAGTCAGAACTTTTGATGCTTTTCCTATAAAATGGGCAATGACGCAAAATAATCTCTCTGTTGCTTACAGTGAAAGAATAAGAGGAGACAAAGCTGAGAATTTAGAGATGGCGATTGCCTTTTCTCAAAATGCTCTTAAAGTTTATACTTTTGAAGCTTTTCCTTTAGAATGGGCAACTACGCAAAACAATCTCGGTGAAACTTACAGTAACAGAATAAGAGGAGACAAAGCTGAGAATTTAGAGATGGCGATCGCTATTTACCAACAAGCTCTGAAAGTAAGAACTTTTGAAGCTTTTCCTATAGAATGGGCAAGAACTCAAAATAATCTTGCTGTTGCTTACAGTAAGAGAATAAGAGGAGACAAAGCTGAGAATTTAGAGCAGGCAATAGCTTCTTACCAAAAAGCTCTCAAAGTTTTAACTTTTGACGCTTTTCCTGTAGATTGGGCAATGACACAAAATAATCTCGCAAATGCTTATATTAATAGAATTAGAGGAGATAAAGCCAAGAATTTAGAGATGGCGATAGCTATTTACCAACAAGTTCTTAAAGTGAGAACTTTTGAAGCTTTTCCTATAGAATGGGCAAGAACTCAAAATAATCTGGCAAATGCTTACCGTAATACAATTATAGGAGTAGGAGGCAAAGCTGAGTATCTAGAGATAGCGATCGCCTCTTACCAAAAAGCTCTCAAAGTTTTAACTTTTGACGCTTTTCCTGTAGATTGGGCAATGACACAAAATAATCTAGCTCTTGCTTACGTTTGTAGAATTAGAGGAGACAAAACTGAGAATCTAGAGACGGCGATCGCCACTTACCAACAAGCTCTGAAAGTTTATAATTTTGAGGCTTTTCCTGTAGATTGGGCAATGACGCAAAATAATCTCGCAAATGTTTACTCTAAAAGAATAAGAGGGGACAAAGCTGAGAATTTAGAGATGGCGATCGCCACTTACCAACTAGCTCTGAAAGTAAGAACTTTTAAGGCTTTTCCTGTAGATTGGGCAATGACGCAATATAATCTCGCTATTGCTTATCGTAACAGAATAAGAGGAGACAAAGCTGAGAATTTAAAGATGGCGATCGCTTGTTACCAACAAGCTCTGAAAGTAAGAAGTTTTGAGGCTTTGAGCAATGACACAATATAATCTAGCAAATGCTTATCTGAATAGATTTTTCTGTTGTTTTATACCAATTTGATACTGTTTGGCTTCTTCCATCTATCAAATTCCTGCTCGAAACGCTTTGGCAGCAGCAAGAGGACTTGGATTCTGAATACATTCGGTTAATAACTCAATGTTTAATTCCGGTAAAACTTTACTTCGATTAATTTTCTCATAACCAAAAGTTGCAGCAAATAGATCCGAATCTTGTCGCAGATAGTAAATAGCAAGGCGATCTTCAAGCCAAAACCAAACTTCTTGTATCCCTAGTTGTTGATAGAGAGCTAACCTATTAATTCCACCAGAGGTAACAACGACTTCAATAGCCAGATCGGGGAATTCCTTATCTGTACCGATACAATAGCTCTCGTCTGGTTCGCCTCCCACTTCCTGTTCAGACTTACGAAAAGTTGTCGAACCTGTGGGAAAGTATTCCGTGTTAGTTTCCAGAAAGTAAATTTCTAACAACGTTCCAATTCGGGTTTTTCCACTTTCATGGCGACGACTAGGGGCAACAATTTCCAGAATTCCATCTAAATAACTGATACGATAGGAAGAGCGATCGCCCATATTTGACAATAATGTTTCATATTGCGCCCAAGTTACCGGACTAATGGTATGACGTTCTTCCGGATCGTCAATCTGGAGACGTTCGGATAATTCATTTAAAAGAATCATAGGTTACTGAGTTATAGCGCTATGTGAGTGAAAATATTGTAGTGCGGGCATCTTGCCCGCGATTGGTGTACCTTATAACAGCGGAAAGCACTGTATCAGGAACAGGTATCAGGAACAGGCAAGATGCCCATTCCACAAACACAAAATTATATTTAAACTTTCATTGATTGATATTAATACTTATATTGACAATCTTTGAGATATTTTGCCGACACATAACCTTCTATGGGAGTTTCGACTTAGTTAACAATTTGCGCAATTTATCGACATAATACGCTAGTTCTCACAGGCAAGTAGTAATGAGGGTGAAATTTGTATCTTCTGCACTAATCCCTGCTTAAGCATTTCTAGCAGTCTATCTATAGCAATGAGTGCTGGTATATTTACAAATTGCAGGAGGGGCCAAATAGCTAAAAGTCTTATGTTATCGGCAATTTATTCCCCCTGTTGCCTGTTGCCTGCGCACAGCGCTATATATAGACGTAGACCTTTCCAGAAATACCGCTCCCTACTAGGAAAGGCGTAGTAAGGGTTTGAGGACTTTTTTAGTTATGTTAATTGACAAAGACTTAAATGTAAGTATATAGTGTAAAGATGCGGTTGGCTTGACCGTTAATGCCTGTGGATGAGTAACCGCCGACGGCCTCAGAAGAAGCAGGAAGTAAACATCAATTTGTCGCATCGATGTGACGCTTTGTATCAGTTTTATGAAGCAGTTTGAGCTAATTGATATTTGGGAATTGCTCTAATACTTGTTTCAGTAGTAATAGCTTGGGCAACTATTTTCAGTTCTAATAAACATAGAAAAGCACAAGTAGTAGTCGTTAGATATTTTTTCCAATTATTCATTTTGAAATTCCTACAATACTATTTCTAAATCAAAGCCCCCGCGCATCCCCCAAAATTGGGGTAGGGCTGTTTCATTCTCGATAGACACGGGGACGCGGAGACACGGAGACACGGGGATGGAGGCTTTTAAGCAGCATTAAACGAAATATCCTCTTAGAGCTTAAAAAGGCTTATTGGCTGAAAAATCGGCAAATTTTGGCAAATTTCACTGTTCCACTATCCCTTCATCTCCCGTTCTCCCGCTTATCGTTAATCTACAATACTTTGAAACAGCCCTGCCCAAAATTGGGGGACTAGAGCAAGCAAATTGACTCTTATTCCCCACAGAATTGGGGGGCTAGGGAGGCAAAACTCAGTATTAAACAACTTTTCAGA
>NZ_JAAHHG010000523.1 GCF_010692555.1 Okeania sp. SIO3B5
ATACTTCGTAATATACAAAAACTTCTTTCTTCCTTGTCTACTTTCCCTCCTTGTCCTCCAAGTCTCACCTCCACTAGCATCTTATGTAAAAAACCTACCCTTGTGAGGCCCCTCCCCCTCCCAGGAGGGGAAAAAGGAGAAAGGAGAAAGAATCATAGTAGATAGGAAAAACTACTTAAGTTATCAAAAAAAAATGTACTTTTTTAATACACTTTTTCTCTGACAAAAACCTTTTAAAGACTTGAACATAACTTGTCTATGCGTGTCAAGTTTTATGTTCAGAAAGATGTTGATAAAGCATAGCTTAAAAGGGGAGGCGCATACCCAAAATTTTTCGGTAAATACTTTTTTATGGGGTTTGATAATTTCAAATAATTAATTCCCAAAATGAATCATATTTATGGTTTTAGGGAATGGGGAATGGGG
This sequence comes from Okeania sp. SIO3B5, assembly GCF_010692555.1. GTDB lineage: Bacteria > Cyanobacteriota > Cyanobacteriia > Cyanobacteriales > Microcoleaceae > Okeania. The sequence continues at coordinate 427 of NZ_JAAHHG010000523.1, forward strand.
AACAGGGAATAGACAAAAAATATCCCATCTCAGTCGTTAATTGTACCTCATTAGAACGGAATCTGCTGTAAGTAGACTACAAAGTGATTTTAAGTTATACCAGCTCCCAAAAATAATGCTTGACTTCATTAAAGCTTCAGTTCTGAAGTAAGAATAATAGTTCAGCAATGTTTGTAACGATTATCGGCATTAAACCAAAATATCTTATGTCTTTGAACCCTACTCCCTACTCCCTACTCCCTACTCCCTTTAAGGACTTTCATATCAAATTAATTATTATAAAATTTGTCACAACCAATTTAGGATTACTATATAATTGGTAACCTGACATTAGCGATAAATTATGGATAGTTTAAAAGGACGAAGTTTATTAAGTTTAGCAGACTTGAGTTCTGATGAATTAACAGAACTTTTACAACTGGCAGTCAAACTTAAGTCAGGTAAAATAAATCTCAAATGTAATAAAGTCTTGGGGTTATTATTTTCTAAAGCTTCGACACGAACTAGGGTAAGTTTTACTGTGGCAATGTATCAATTGGGAGGTCAAGTTATTGATTTGAATCCTAATGTTACTCAAGTTAGTCGTGGAGAATCTTTGGCTGATACTGCTAGAGTTTTAGACCGATATTTGGATATTTTAGCTATTAGGACTTTTGAGCAAAAAGATTTAGAAACTTTTGCAAGTTATACTCAAATTCCTGTCATTAATGCTCTGACAGATAGGGAACATCCTTGTCAAGTAATGGCTGATTTATTGACGATTCAAGAATGTTTTGGCAAACTAGATGGATTAACTTTAAGTTATTTTGGTGATGGTAATAATATGGCAAATTCTTTACTGTTAGGTTGTGCAATGGTAGGAATGAATATCAGGATAGCAACTCCACCAAATTATTTACCAAATGCGGAAATTGTGGAGCAAGCAAAGGCTATTACTAATGGTAAGAGTGAAGTTATAGTTACTGAAGATCCTCAAGTGGCAGTTAAGGGTGCTCAGGTACTTTATACTGATGTTTGGGCAAGTATGGGACAAGAAGAGGAGGCTAATAATCGAATACCTATTTTTCAACCCTATCAGGTAAATGAAAAGTTAGTAGAGAGTGCAGCAGATGACGTGATAGTTTTGCATTGTTTGCCAGCTCATCGGGATGAAGAAATTACTGATGGAGTGATAGAAGGAGAGCGATCGCGAGTTTGGGAGCAAGCAGAGAACAGGATGCACGCTCAAAAAGCTTTATTAATAAGTCTTTTGGGTAGTGATTAGGTAAGCATTTCCTAGGTCATGCTGCGCAAACAGCCATCAGCCATCAGCTATCAGCTATCAGCGAGCCTCCTCCGGAGGAACTGCGGACTTCAGCTATTGCTTTTAGTTTAGGATAAAAACTTATTAATTGTCTTACTACAAAAGTTGGCTCCCTTGCCCTTAAAATCAGTTGTTAATTTAAACACTGCTCTTGAGGAGAGAGTCTTGTTGCTGAGAGCTGACAGCTAATAGCTGTTTGCGCAGCATGACCTAGGAAATGCTTACGTGATTAGAATTTGCCAACTCACAAAGTAATAGGGACTTTCTTTGAAAAGTCCCCACCAGTTTTATCGATGGACGCCGAACTAAAGATATAGCAGAAGCTTTACCATTTACCAGTAGAAAATTTGAAAATGAGGTAATTATTAATTATTAATTATTAATTATTAATTATTAATTATTCCCTTTTCCCTAGATCGAGATAAAAATAAGCAGCTTTATCTTGATGGTTTAAATTAATAATTTCCTGAAATATTTGAGTAGCTTCCTCCATTTGTTGAGAGTAGTAACTGATAACTCCTGCTTCAAATAATGTTTTAGTTTGTTTTTTAAGTTCGATTATTTCTGGGGGATCTGCATCAAATAATTCAAATAAAGATACAACATCTTTTTTTCCTTTGACTTTAACTTGACCAAGAAATCTGTAGCTATATTTTGTATAATCTTTAAGCTCAATAAAAGTCTTTTGACTAATAATTAAAGAAGCACCATATACTTTAGTTAAATTTTGCAGGCGAGAAGCTAAATTTACAGCATCGCTAATGACAGTAGTATCCATTCTATTTGTACCACCTACTGTTCCTAACATTAAAGAACCTGTATTAATTCCGATACCTATAGTAATAGGTGATTGCTGATATTTATTACGAATAATATTGTATTGATTAAGTTCTGAAAGCATTCCTAAAGCAGCTTGGACAGCATCATCAGGACAACGACCAAATAATGCCATAATAGCATCACCAATATATTTGTCGATAAAACCATAATTAGCAGTAATGAATGGTTCCATACGAGAAAGATAATTATTAATAAATTTAAAGTTTTCTGCTAAAGTCATGCTTTCTGAAAGAGTAGTAAAAGCACGAATATCAGAAAATAAAATTGACATTTTTTTTTGTACAGATTCGCCCAGAGAAACATCTAGAATACTTTCATGGCCTAAAAACCGGAAAAACTGTTTAGGAACAAACCGACTATAACTTTGATTAAGTTTAGATAACTCAATATTTTTAAGTTCTAATTGTTGGGTAAATTGAATTCTTTCTGCTTCTGCTTTTTTTCTTTCTGTAATGTCTTGAAAAGTGGCGATCGCATAGATTAGTTGACCAGTATCATCAAAAATTGGACTTGCTGATACTTCTACAGGTATGATTTTTTCTCCTTGACGAATTTCCATATTATCAACTGTAGAATTTTCTCCTTTCAAGGCTTTGAAAATTGGCTGTTGTTCAATAGGATAAAATTGTTCTGTTCCTGCTAAGTAAATATGATAAATTTGAGGAATTTGCTCTGGAGTAGTTTCAGCTACTATTCCTTTGCCAAAAATATTTTTTGCAGCTTGATTAATATAGAAAGGTGTACCATCAGCATCAATTACAAAGACTCCTACTGGCAAAGTTTCTAAAAATTTTCCTAGTCTTTTTTCACTTTCATATAACTGTTGAGCTGCTTCTATTAAGTGTTCCTGTTGCAGTGCATATTTTAACTGTTGAACATGATTTAGAGTTTTGTTAATTGTAATTTCTAAATCATCTAAGTTGATAGGTTTAGTTAAAAAATCAAATGCTCCTAGATTCATTGCTTTTCTGACAAGAGTCAGATCGCTAGAAGCAGAAATAATTACTGTTTTAAGTGTAGGATGGCGAATATCAGAAAGGGTAGATAGTAGAGTAAGACCATCCATTTCTGGCATAGTAATATCAGTCAATATAATATCTATATCTGGTTCAGATTGTAACTTTTCTAGAGCTCTTAAACCGTTAGAAGCAAAAATAAATTGGAGGTCTTTTTTCCTAATTCTTTTTCTAAATTTTTGGCTTATGATTAGTCTAAAGGATTCTTCATCATCCACAACCAGTATTTTTGCTGGCATAACTTCATTTAAGTTAGAATTATTATATTACCAACTATAGTCAAAAAACTAAGTGGGATATATTGAATGTTACCATATTTTAGCTGCTGCAATTAAATTCCTAGCTTCGGAACTGTTAACAGGTCTAGAAAAAAAATATCCTTGTCCATATTTGCACTTGAGTTTTCTGAGCAAAGCTAGTTGAGTAGATGTTTCCACACCTTCAGCAATGACATCTATTTCTAAACTTTTTGCCATACTAATAATTGCTTTAGTAATCTCTAAGTTTTCTGGTTCAGTATCCATTCTCATCACAAAAGAACGGTCAATTTTTAAAGTATCAATGGGAAAATTTCTTAGGCGACTTAATGAAGAATAACCAGTACCAAAGTCGTCAATATTTAATTGTATATTCATCCCTTTTAACTTGGATAATATTTCCATAACAATTTTCTCATTTTCCATAATTGTAGTTTCAGTAATTTCTAATCTGAGACTATGATAATCTAAAAAAGTACAAGATAATATTTCATCAATTTGTTCTGCCAGTTTAGTTTGAGAAAATTGTTTACCAGAAAGATTAACACTAATAGTTAAAGGTTGGAGAGAAAATTGTTTTTGCCAATCATAAGTTTGTTTACAAGCTTGTTTTAGCGTCCACCAACCAATGGGTACTATTAATCCTGTTTCTTCTGCAATAGGAATAAACTCATTTGGAGAAATTATTCCTCGCTGGGGGTGTTTCCATCTTAGTAATGCTTCAAAGCCACACAGTAAACCTGTTTCTAACAAAATAATTGGTTGATAATATAACTCTAATTCATTCAATTTTAAAGCTTGCCGAAGGTCAATTTCTAATTTAAGTTGCGCTAAATTATCAGCATACATTGATGGATCAAATACTTCCTGGCGAGCTTTTCCTAGAGTTTTAGCATGATACATGGCTGTATCTGCATCTCTGAGAATATCTGTAGGATTTTGATAATCTTGATTGGAAAAAGCAATACCAATACTTGCACTGGTATAAACTTCTTGATTATTGATTTTAAATGATAACTGTAACAACTTTTGGATTCTTTGGGCTATATATTTAGCATTCTCTTGAGATTGAATATATTCTAATAAGATAGCAAATTCATCTCCTCCCATTCTCGCTACAGTATCATTATAATGCAGTTCTTTTGTAAGTCTATTTGCTACTTCAATAATTAGTTGGTCTCCAGCTAAATGCCCTAAGCTATCATTAACTATTTTAAATCTATCTAAATCTATAAAAATAACGGCAAATTGATATTGATGATGCCTCTTGTACCTAGAAAAAGCATGAGATAATCTATCCATAAACAATGCCCTATTAGGTAATTGAGTTAAGGAATCATGGAAAGCATCATAGATTAATTTTTCTTCTGCTATTTTTCTTTCTGTAATATTATGACAATTAACTATAATTCCTGTGATATTATCGTCCAAAATTAAGTTAGTGAATACTGCTTCAAATATTTGTGATTCGTGTCGTTTGTTGGTAATTTTAAGTTCATTAACATACTGTTTTTCTTCTGGATTTTCAACTGTTTTTTGCAAAATATGCTTGATTAATTGACGGTCGTTAGCATGAATAATATTAAAAATTGATATATTAAAATCATTGTGATTAAAATCATCTAAAAATCTTTGGACTGATGGGCTAGAATAAATCATTTTTCCATCAGGATTTAAAATCATAATTAGATCTACAGAATTTTCAATTAATGCTCTAAATCTTTTTTCACTTTTACGCAGTGCCTGTTGTTTTAATAATTCTGCATGAGCTTTTTCTGCTAATTCTTTTTGCTTTAGTGCTTCTTTCTCCTGTTCCACAGCTTTGAGTGTTTTATTAAGGGTAATTTCTAAATCATGTAAATCTAGGGGTTTAGTTAAAAAATCAAAAGCCCCTAGATTCATAGCTGTTCTAATAGTTTTCAAATCCCCATAAGCAGAAATAATGACTGTTTTAATTGTTTGATTTGGGTTTTCTGATAACTTTGCCAATAAAGTTATTCCATCCATCTTAGGCATATTAATATCAGTAAGAATTAGATCTATATCTGTTTCATTTTTAATAGCTTCTAGAGCTTCTATACCATTATGAACAAACACGAATTTTAATTCTTTTTGTATAATTCTCTTCCGGAATTTTTGGCGGATTAATGATTGTAAATCTGGTTCGTCATCAACTACAAGTATTTTTGATAACATGATTTTTATGATTTATTTTTTGTACTATAAGTCAAGTATTTTTTGTTTTATTTCTTCAAAATCAATTGGTTTAATTAGGTAATCATCTGTACCGTATTTTTGGGCAATTTTGTAGTGTTCATCATAACCGTGGGCAGTTAACATAAAAACTTTGATTTTCTTATATTTTTCTTTGATTTTTTTGAGCATTTCTAAGCCATTTATTGTAGGCAAATTGATATCAGATATAATTAAATCTATGGAATCATTTTCTTGACAGGCCAGGTATGATAGTGCTTCAATTGCTGAGATAAAAAAAATAAATTTGAGAGAACCAGATCTAATTTCTTTTCTAAATTTTTTACTGAATAAATACTCCATATCTGGCTCATTATCTACAATTATTATTCTTTTCATTTAACTAATTTTAATAAAGTGATAGTATTATCTACAGAGTAAGCTCATTATTTTGTAAATTATTACTTGTGTAGATCATTCCTAACAATGATACCATAAGTGAGTTAAAATTTTTAGAGTATTTTCATTATCAATATGTATATTCATTAATTGATAATGGATAATGAATAATGGATAATTACCTTTGGTTAAAACCGTTACGGAATTGAATATAAGGAAATCTGATTTTTTCTCTTGGTCTCATGGATATGGCGAGGAGACCTCACCATCCCTCGACCGCTTTTTTCTCCTTAAAAGGAGAGGTAATAAAGCCAAATGGGGATTAATTAGGGCTTGCTGAAAAAGTCTTATAGGTAAGGGTAGGAGACAGGAGACAACCCACCCCTAACCCCTCCCAGGAGGGGGATAGGAGAAATGGGAATTATAGAGCAGGTAGGAGGAAGAATAATCAAGGGTAATTGCTGCGCAACTCTCGCCTAAAATGCTAATTT
>NZ_JAAHHG010000524.1 GCF_010692555.1 Okeania sp. SIO3B5
AAAGAATGTTACGAATAATAAGTGCAATAAAAAAATTTTGCAGGAAATGTCTCTTTGACAAAAAAGAGAATTTATGACCTAAAAACTGGTATTAAATCTATTCCCATACGACTCCTGACTCCTGACTCCTGACTCCTGACTCCTAAGAAGTACCCTACCTATTTGTAGCAAACATTTATAAAATTGGTATTACTTCTCAAAAGTCAAATTATCAGTTAAATATTAAGCATAAATACTTGCTATACATGATTATTCAATCACGGCAGCTATGATTTTCTTCTAAAATTCTGTCTCCTGTCTCCTGACTCCTTCTTCGGTTGCTACGTTTTGTCGTGCGGAATGTAGGATCTATCCTCAGCTTCTAATAGTAGATAAAAAGTTTTCAATCTATTGCAAAATATACAGCAGTTTCCGAAGCTATGAGATACAGTTGTTTTTATTCTTTTCTATTCCCTGTTCCCAGATTCGGTGTTCCCTCAAACCTAAAATTTTGTACCTCATAACAACGGAAAATGCTGTATCAGTAGACCTCAGAAGAAAGAAAGAAAAGTATTACTTTGTCTGAGTTTTAAACTTTTGCTCTATCCTCAGCTTCTACTTCTAATAGTAGATAAAAAGTTTTCAATCTATTGCAAAATATATCAGTAGACCTAATATTAATAAATTTCTCATTGGAAAAAAAGTAATGTGCAGATTTGCGAATCTTTGCAAAGTTCAGAATCAACAAAAAATATTCCTATAATTTTTCTGGGAAACACACAAAATGAAATCAATCAAATTAATACCAGCTTCATCAAATATTACGATAGTTTTTTTGATAGATCTGACAACGCCAGATTTTTTCTCCTTCCTTCTGCCTTCTGCCTTCTGCCTTCCTTCCTCCAAAGTGTAAGTATTCAACCGAACATAATATTACTACAACTTCCAAATTAAAATCCGACCTCCTTCACCACCACTAACAAGAGTTTTACCGTCTGGAGTAAATTGCACTGGATGGTAACCACAAAGACTATCTAATAATTTTCCAGTGTGTAAATTCCACAATTTAACCGTACCATCTAGACTTCCACTAGCAAGAATTTGACTATCGGGACTAATAGCAACAGACAAAACTGCACGAGAATGACCTTTGAATATATTCAGTAGCTCACCTGTGCGAACATCCCAGAGTTTTATAGTTTGATCTGCACCACCACTAGCGATCGCTTGAGCATCTGAAGTAAAAGCAACTGAATATACTCCTCCAGAATGTCCTCTCAAAGTTTTCAGACTGACACAAGTTCCTGCTTGCCAAATTTTGATGGAACTGTCAGCACTACTACTAGCAAAAATGTGATTTTGAGGATAATTTTTTGCCGTACCAGTATTATTAACTTTGGCATAAGTGACACAGAAAACTTTATCTAAATGTTCGTGTAATCTACAAAGTAATTCTCCATTACGTTGATTCCAAAGTTTAATTGTATGGTCAGCACTACCACTTATTACAGTTTCATTATCTGGACTAATAGCTACTGACAAAATAGCACCACCCCGATGACTATAAGGAGAACCTGAATGGCTATAAAATCTGTCTGCAATTGTTTTTTTCTGTAAGTTCCAAGCTAATATTGTTTTATCATCTCCACCACTGAATATTCTTCTGCCATCAGTAGTAATAGCTATTGCATATACTTCGGCAGTGTGACCTAAAAATTTATGCAAAAGTTGTCCTGTTTTGAGATTCCATAGTCTAATTATTTTGTCATCGCTGCCAGTTATTAAAGTAAAACCGTGGGGACCGATAGCTACGGTGTTTACAGAAGCGTTATGCTCTTGGATAATTTGTACACTTTTCCATAACTGAGAGAGTTTTAAATAGTTTCTGATTTTTGTTTTTGTTGAAGATAAATTTGCTTTTTTCTTTTCAAATTCTATGACATTACTCAGTGGCTTTGATTGATAGTTAAGATTTCGATTTTCTGATAATGTTTGAGTGCTTTGATAGTGGCTTTTGGTATCGTTATGAAAGATTTTTTCCCGCTTATATTCAGTTAATTCTGCTAAATTTTGTCTATTTTTCCATGCTTCTACTTCTGCTTGTACTATGATACTGATATGAGGTACTTTCTCCGGCTCTTCTTGAGTAGTTTGTATTTCTTCTAAAGATTTTTTTTCTGTTTGATTAACCTGAGTTTTTTGGTTAATATTCGGAGTTGATGTCTGGGAAATTTCTGTTAGTAATTCTGTAGCTGATTGATATCTTTCTTTTACTAGATCTTTGACTAATTTATTTAATACTTTTTCTAGGCGATCGCTAATTTCTCTTCCTTGTTGAACTAGATGCGATCGCCAGATTAATTCTCCACTAAATGGGTCAAATAGTTGGTTAGGTGCTACTTTAGTCAGCAAGTGAATACAAGTCATTCCTAAACTGTAGAGATCGCTGGCTGGATATGCTTTACCTCCGCGTATTTGTTCTATTGGAGCATATCCTAATGTACCAGTCATAGTACCAGTTTCACTCGCAAAATCCTGACTATTTAGTTTGGCAACGCCAAAATCTATTAAGACTAATTTATGTTTTCCTTTTTCTGGTAATTTTGAAGTATTAAATCGTAATATGTTTTCTGGTTTTATATCTCTATGAATTACTTTTTCTTTGTGAATAAAATTTAATAATGGCAATAATTCTAATAATATTTCCCAGATTTTATTCTCGCTAAATACTCCTTGTTCTTCTAATTCTTGGAGAAGAGTTTTTCCGGCGATAAATTGTTCTACCAAATAAAGATTTTCTTGCTCTTCAAAGTAAGCATATAAAGTAGGAATTTGAGGATTATCTCCCAATTTTAATAGTTGCTCTGCTTCTCTTCTAAATAATTCTGATGCTTTCTCTGTAGATATTAAGTTATGATTTTGTGGGAAAAATTGTTTGACTACGCAAGGTGTATTAAATCTATCTAAATCCACTGCTAAAAAAGTTCTGCCAAAGCTGCCATTGCCAATAGGTTTAATTACTTGATAATGTCCTCGCAGTAACAATTTTGAACCGCAAGATTGGCAAAATTCTACATCCTTGGGATTTTGAGGTTGTTGACAATGTAAATTGAGGCAATAGCTCATAGAAAAAAATTAGTAAATTTAATACTTAATAGGAATTTGTACTGCTTATTCATCAGATTTGTTATATATTTTGTAAGCATTTAGCGGTCATCATTCAGCTAGCCTCCTGCGGAGGAACTACGTTAACAGCTATTAATTCATTACCTTTATAGCAGGAATTAGTATTGAGAGATTTAAGGATAATTCAAAGTATTAGACATCTCCAGAAAAGAGGGAATAGGGAATAGGGAACCCACCCCTCGCCCCTCCCCCTCCCAGGAGGGGAGGGGAATAACTGATAATTTCTGGACGATAATTGATTTTATTTTTGATTTTTGGAGATGTCTATTGGAAAAAAACTAACCTTGATCTTAGCAGTGTATATTCATGATTTGTGAAACAGCTAAAAGCTAACTGCGAGCTAGGTTAATGCTTACTATATTTTCTTGATTTTACAAAAATTTTATAGATACTATAGTATCTATAATTTACTCAAATTATCATCAAAATGAGTAAATTAAATAAAATTTTAATGATTATTAGTCAATTCAGTATTGACGATAACAAAATAGCTATGATATAAGATTTGTTAAGAGTTGAACTGAGTTTGATTATGGAAAATAGTGGTTGGCTTGATTTACTAAGCGGTGGTTTAGCAGTAGCAATTTTAATTGGGGGATTAATATTATTATTTAAAGGTATTTCTTCAATGCCAAAATAAAAACTTTTCTCGCAGGAGTCAGGAGTCAGGAGTCAGGAGTCAACCCACCCCTAACCCCTCCCAGGAGGGGAAGAAAGAAGAAGAAACAACAGGAGAAGGAGAAAGTGGCGTTAGTGATTTTGGCTATGATAGTGCTTTAATGCCAATTGTCTAACTCTTAACTGAAAAGCGTTTTATATTTCGCTAAATTTAGGTTTCATAAGACGGAGGAGTCAGGAGTCAGGAGGGAAGAAAAAACAACAGAAGGAGAAAGTTTTTTTATCACTAGACATCTCCAGAAAAGAGGGAGTAGGGAACCCACCCCTAGCCCCTCCCAGGAGGGGAGGGGAATAATTGATAATTTCTTTACGATAGTTGATTTTATTTTTTATTATTGGAGATGTCTACTAATTATCTGAACATGATATAAAACCTTAGACGGAGAAGTAAGGAGTTAGAATTCCCTTCTGCCTTCTGCCTCCTGCCTTTCCTGATAAAATAGAAAAAACTTAAGTAAATTCAAAAATAATGAGTGGGCAAACCTCCGACGGATTTTATGAATTAACCACCGAGTCTGATAACTTTCAGCTAACTCCAGGATTACTTGCTAATTTGCCTGGTGGTTTACTTGGTTTAAGTGGCAATGACTCAATTATTGGAGCTATAGATGCAGAAATTATTAATGGTAATCAAGATAATGATACGATCGACGGAAATCAAGGAAACGATACGATATTTGGTGGTAAAAATTTAGACTTAATTTTCGGTGGCGATAATGATGATTTCCTGAGTGGAAATTTAGGAAATGATGAAATTCATGGCGACGCAGGAAACGATATATTAAGAGGAGGAAAAGAAAGTGATTTTCTGATTGGTGGTACGGGAAATGATACTTTGTATGGAGATTTAGGAATAGATACTTTGACTGGAGGAACAGGTGCAGATATTTTTGTACTTTCAGAAGAAGCAGATGTAATTACAGATTTTGAAGTAGGCGATCGCTTTGGTTTAACTTCGGGTTTAACAGTTAATGATTTAATAATAGAAGCTGCTATGAATGGGGGTAATGATACTTCGATTAAAATTAGGCAGTCGGAAAAAATTATAGGTAGAGTTTTAGGTATTTTACCTACTGAATTAGACAGCAATAGCTTTTTTTCTATCGACATAGAATCCAATGACAACCGCAACAGTAGTTTTCTAGAAACTCAAACATTATTATCAGAAAATATCCGTATTTCTCTAGACTCATTACCTATACCTTTTGCTACTGATAGTGCTTCTAATCCTGCTGATATTATTCCTGTTCCCGATAATCCAGTTTTGCAAGTTCCCGATGGATTTACTGTTAATGTTTTTGCTGAAAATTTAGAAAGACCTCGTTGGTTAGAAGTTACTCCCACAGGAGATGTATTAGTAACAGAAACACCACTCAATCAAATACGTTTATTACGCGATACAGATGGGGATGGTACTGTCGATTTTTCTCAAGTTTTTGCCGATGCAGAAAATGGATTAAATCAACCTTTTGGTATGGCATTTACCCAAGATTATTTCTATGTAGGAAATACAGATTCAGTAGTAAGATATCCCTACAATATTGGGGATTTAGAAATTAATGGTACTGGTGAAAAAATAGCCGATTTACCAACAGGAGGTCATTGGACTAGAAACTTAGCAATTTCTCCCAATAATCAACTTTTTGTTTCTATTGGTTCCCTCTCCAATGTATCTGTAGAACCATTACCCAGAGCATCAGTTCAAGTAATGAATTTAGATGGTTCTAATCAACAAACCTTTGCTTTTGGTTTAAGAAATCCTGTGGGTTTAGATTTTCATCCTATTACAAATCAACTTTTTACTACTGTTAATGAACGGGATGGGTTAGGAGATGATTTAGTTCCTGATTATTTAACCGGATTAGAATCAGGAGAATTTTATGGTTGGCCTTATGCTTATTTCTCACCTAATTTAGAAGATCCTAGAAGAGTAGGAGAAAATCCGAATTTAGTAGCTGAAACTCAAACGCCTGATGTATTATTTCAAGCTCATTCTGCTCCTTTAGGACTGCAATTTTATGATGGTGAAACTTTCCCGGAAGAATATCAAAATGGAGCATTTGTAGCATTTAGAGGTAGTTGGAATCGTCAGGAACCAACAGGTTATAAATTAGTCTTTTTACCCTTTGATGAAAATGGTAATTCCACTGGAGAATATCGAGATTTTTTGACAGGTTTTCTAGATATTTCAGAGGAAACTACTTGGGGCCGTCCGACTGGTTTAGAGGTTTTGCCAGATGGTAGTTTGTTGTTTACTGAAGAGATGAATAATCTAATTTATAGGATTCAATATAATGAGTAATATAAATTTAATAAATATTTGCTACAAATAACTAGGTTATGTCTTAGGAGTCAACCCACCCCTCGCCCCTCCCCCTCCCAACCCACCCCTAGCCCCTCCCAGGAGGGGAGGGGAAGTCAGGAGTCAAAATGAATAGCTTTGATATCATTTCTTAGCTCATAATTTATCTTTTTAGTCCAAGGGATATCTCCTATAAAGTATTTTAATTTCCCCTATTACTCGTAACATTCTTTTTCTAAATTGGTATTAGATAAAACTTCTTATTTGTTGTTATCAATTTGTTTGACTGTCCTAACACTGTTACCTTTTACTTTTTCTATTTTGACCGAAAAAATGGGTCTCAAGCCTCGCCCATAAGCGGGCGACTTTTTAGTTGATTTTTTTCAATAAATATGTTAACCTATATGTTAGTTTGATGCGTCAAGTTATGAAAGCTAGATTTAAGTACCGTATATATCCAACCCCGGGACAAAAATACCGGCTAGCCAAGCTATTTGGCTGTGTCCGTGTGGCGAGTGAATGATAGTCTAGCTTACTGCCAACATAGGTATAAATCAGGAGAAAAGAAATCTACTAATTCAGAACTACAAAAGCTTTTTATTACATCTGCTAAAAAGACTGAAGAAAGACAATGGTTGTCAGAGGTTTCTAACATACCATTGCAGCAATCATTGAATGATTTAAACCAGGCTTATCAAAACTTTTTTAAATCAACTCAAGGCAAGAGAAAAGGTAGACCTATTAAACCTCCTAAATT
>NZ_JAAHHG010000525.1 GCF_010692555.1 Okeania sp. SIO3B5
AGGCTATCATTCCAAACAACACGTTCACGAAGTGTTGCGCCAGCAAACACAACCAAATAGCTTTGCTAATCGATGCTTTTGTCCCGGTGTTGGATATATACGATACTTAAATCTAGCTTTCATAATCTGATATTTAAACTAACAGTATTGTAACATATTCATTGAAACACTTAACAACTAAAAAGTCGCCCGCTTATGGGCGAGGCTTGAGACCCAATTTTTCGGTCAATGTGAATATCTCCAATCCCAATACCCGTATATGATAGCTTATCAAAGAAACCGGAGTCAGACTCAATAAACAACGAAAAAAAATGCTTACCATATTGGAACGGGTCATGTCAGGAAATGTCCAATCTATTGTGGTCACATACAAAGATAGGTTCCTTTGATTTGGCTTCGATTTGCGAATCTGGTTCTGCACCCTACACTCTGGCCAAATCCTGGTTCACAGCAGAGTTGAATTTTCTCCCGTTTGCGCAGCATTCCGTTTCGCAGCACCGACCTTGGAAAGGAAACCGGAAATGGTTGAAGACATCCTTTCAATCCTCCACTGTTTCTGTGCAAGGTTGTATTCATCTTAAATCTCTGCGTATCAGAGTTTACCCAGAAAAAAATCTCCATCAAATTTGGAAAAAGTGGCTAGCAGCAAGTAGATATTGCTTTAATCAAGCCATAGCTTATCAACGAAAATATGGGTTGATTTCTAAGTACAATTTGCGTAAAGTTATCTTAAACAATGAAAGTTTACCAGATTGGATAAAAGAATCACCATACCATCTTAAAGTCAACGCAATTTATGATGCTCATGCTGCATTTAAAGCTAGTAGTAAAAGTGGAACAAAACAGCCTATTGCGGAAAATTTCGTTCGATTAGAGACCGAATACAATCAATTAAATTTAGGGTGGAAGACTTTAAAAAAGGTACTTGGTTGCCATTAGTAACAAAAGGATTAAAATTCCAAGCATCAGAAGTAATTCCTACTACTAATATAGAATACCAACAAAAGCAAAAAGATGGCACATACAAGAGTTTTGTGAGAGAACAATCTTGGGATGCAGAAACTAAATTAGTTTATGACAAAAAACGTTGGTTTGCTGTATTTCCAAAAGATTTTAAACCAGAAGACTCTAAAAGTCAATCCATCATAGCTTTAGACCCTGGTGTTTCGCTGCGCGACATGAAACGCAGTTTTTTAACGGGATTTGATGGAGAAAAATTTGTTGATATAGGTAAGGGAGACATTACCAGAATCTTTCGATTGGCACAGCATATTGATGGACTAATATCCCACAAAACTGTGTTAAAAGGTCGCCAAAATAAGTACAAAAGACAGGGATTAAACAAAAAAATTAACAGCTTATTTATTAGGATAAGAAATCTCATAGATGAAGTCCATAAAAAAGTAGCAAAATGGTTAACAACTGAGTATCGCGTCATCTTTATCCCTACTTTTGAGTCATCCCAAATGGTTGCCAAATCAGGAAAGAAAAAACGCAAGCTTAACTCGCGCGTCAGTTCGGCAAATGTTAAATTGGGCACATTACCGTTTCAAACAAACTCTGAAGTTTCAGGCTTTAAAACGAGGGGCAACCGTAATAGATGTAACTGAGGAATACACTTCCAAAACTTGTACAAAGTGCGGTCATGTTCATCAAAATTTAGGAGGCTCGAAGCATTTTAAATGTCCACATTGCGGTCATTCAATGCCGAGAGATTGGAATGGCGCTTTGGGGATATTCCTCAAAGCATTGCGTTAGCGAAGCGGCGCGTTAGCGCGATACCGCCTGCGTGGATGGTTCTGCCGTCACGTTGCTATGAACGGTTTTCCCGACTTTTGCAGGGAATTGCCGGGCTTGATGTATCTGAATAACCTACGAGCTATAATATTCTTCAAGATCCTGATGGTTGAATATGTATTAAGTGAGGTGGTAAACTGTTCTCATCTACAACCTACGAAACAATAAATTATTAAATATTAGGTTACAGAAAAGCTTCTATATCCAATAGTGAAGAAAAAATTGAGGTATTTTTCCATAATTATAGAATCCGGTTATATAGTATATGTTGATAATTCTATAATGATTCAGGACTTACGCAA
Organism: Okeania sp. SIO3B5; assembly: GCF_010692555.1. Classification (GTDB taxonomy): domain Bacteria; phylum Cyanobacteriota; class Cyanobacteriia; order Cyanobacteriales; family Microcoleaceae; genus Okeania. The sequence goes on from NZ_JAAHHG010000525.1 coordinate 2,100, forward strand.
ATTGACTTTTAAATAACAATCTGTAGGAGTAAATAGTATTCTTTCTCACTATAAGAGTCTCTGCGTAAGTCCTGATTACTTCAATATTTAATCTCCCCTACTCCCCTACTCCCTCTTTCAATATACTGATGTCTTTGATGTAACTACTTCCTCTAACCAAACGTTGGGAAGTTGACTTGGCCTTTGAGGTAATTGCATCAAACCCATTTCAGTTAATCGAATGACATTGCTGAGAGATTCTACGAGAATAGGGTCAAAATATGTGCCACTGTGATTTATACATTTTTCTAAAGCTTCTCCCAAACTAAGAGCAATTCTTTTACCTCTTGCTTGTATTAGCTCTTGGAAGTAAGAAATTAAACCCAAAATTCGAGATTCTATAGGTATTTCCTCTTCTCTGAGACCATCTGGTTTACCGCTACCATCCCAATATTCTAAATGATGAGCCACAATTTTAGTTATAGGTGCTAACTCTGGCATTGCTGTTAATAATTGAGCGCCAAGTACGCTCCTTTCCTGCCAAAAAGTTAAAGTTGCATCATCTAATTCATCTGGTGTTTGAGTAAATACTTTGTTTGGCGCTGATGCTAACCCCACTCGAAACAATAATCCTGCTAACCGCAAACGTCGCAACTGCAAAGTAGGTAAATCTAACATTTGACCAAGAGTCTCAGATAAAGCTGCCACTTGCAAGGAGGCAATAGGGTTAGTCTGGTCCCGTTCATCTACTTTCTGCGCCATGCGTAAAAATGCTTGCAATTTATTAGCATTTAAGTTGCGACTAACTCGTAATGCTTGACCTTCTAATTCCCAAAGTTCCCTAGCTTGACGATTCATTGCAATCATCTGCTGTTGGGAAGTTTGCAGGTAAGAAACTATTCGAGATACCACGTTAGTCATATCTGTAGGTGGTACATCTTTGATATTGAGAATTTCTTGATGTTGTTTCTGAATGGTCTCTGCTAAGGCAGGATTGTAGGAGCGACATCTTTCTATAAGAATTTCTGCAGCTTTAGCTACTAAAGTCTGATCAAAAGTCCATAAACCGTAAAATTTTCTTTCTACATCTACAGTAGGTTGACCATTGAGTACATATTCATCTTCTGAGAGTTCATGGCAAAGTACCATAGCTCTGTAACTTGGAGCTAGTATAATTAGATTCCATTCATTAACTAAACTATCCATCGTTTCTAAATGAATTAAAGAAACATTTTCTAGCTGACTTGTAGAATGTTTGGATAACCCACTATCTAGTACTGCACTAATCACAATGTGACGACTAGATTGTGCTATTTCTTGATAACGATCTGCTTCTTGTAAGTACCATTTTCCTTTTTGAAATGTGACCAAAACTAATGGTTTTTCTTCAGAATGCTTGGTGTTAGTTTGTAATATGTGGTCTTCTAAAGCATGGCATAAAGCTACCAATGTATTTTTGAAATAAACTCCATAACTAGAGGGAAGTTTTCCTTCCGGACTGGCTTCTTTAAGTTGATTTAAAGTTGCTTCTGGATTCATTTTATTAAATGATAATTATTTTATATGTTTGTTTTTTATCTTGTAAGCATTTCTTAGATAATGCTGTGCAAACAGCTATTAGCAGTCAGCTATAAGCTATTAGTAATTTTCATTACTTCTAAGGTTTAGGAAAGAGACTTTAACAGTAATTTTTATTCTGTCTCAATTTCTCAATTATTTTGACCTTCCCCAAAATTAATAGCTAATAGCTGACGGCTGAATGCTTACTTTATCTTTTAGCTGCCTTTATTATTTAGGCGATCGCTTCTTTTATTTATACATACTATGATGATTTTGTCAAGTATTATCGGTTTTTTATGCGGGTTAAAAAGTGGTAAAATATATCCGAATATAATGGAGGTATACAACTATGGGAGTTTATCAAAACAGGGAAGCATTTATTCCTTATTCTAGAAAAGATATCATAGAACTTTGTATTCAAGATGGTAAGTTACCAGAAAGCTCTTTACAAAAGTTTAGAGATTTTTGTTCTATTCTGTTGGCTTATTATCATTTTAAATTACATAAAACACTGGAAATATTAAAGGAAAATTATGCTCCATTTAATCCAGATGCTAATACTAAATATATTGCATCTCACTCTGAATCACAACTAGCAGTGATGAAAACTAAAGTTGTTCAGAGTTTTGAGAAAATTCTAGAACAAGGAAATTTTTTCCCTATATCTCAGGCTAGTTTAGAACGTGCTTTTCAGGAAACTTCGCTAATTGAACTGAAGACAGATATCAATTTTGATGACTTTGAAGAGATAATATGTTACTGTCGAGGAGATATATATAAGACAATAAAAGTTAAGAAATTTTTTTTCCGCAAAATTGAAAAGAAAATTGATATTTTTGAAAGGGTTGCTTTATTAATTAAGTGTCAAAATACAGAGGATACTGATAGTTCGGAAAACGAAGGGGAGGAATCTCATCTGAGTCCTAAAAAAATCTATATTTCTCTCTATAAAAATATTCCTAAAAATGATATAGAGTTTCTATTTCCTAATGTCAAAGTTAGTATGACTTTGAAAGATCGTCTAATGTTAGTAGTACCTGCTATTGGTGCAGCAGTACCTATTGTCTTGAGAATTGTACCGCAACTTTTACTAATTATCGGTGTAATTGTTTTTCTAGTTTTCGGTCCTTCTTATGTAGAAAAATTGAACTTGAGAGCTAATCCGGAAGATGTGAGGAATATGACAGGAGTTTTATTAGCTTCATCATCTCTATTAATAACTTTAGGAGGATTTTGTTTTAAGCAGTATAGTAAATATAAAACTAAACAGATTAAGTTTCAAAAACAGGTTACAGACACTTTATTTTTCAAGAATATTGCTAATAATGCAGGTGTATTTCAAACTTTAATTGATGAAGCAGAAGAAGAAGAATGTAAGGAAATTATTTTAGTTTACTATCACTTATTGACAAGCAATACATATCTCACTCCAGAACAATTGGATAACAAAATTGAAGCATGGATGGAGCAAAAATTTGATACAAAAATTGATTTTGATATTAATGGACCCTTGAATAATCTCGCAAAAATTCAGGGCAAAATTGTCAGAGATGGTGAAGATGAGGATGAGATTTCAGACATACCATTATTAATCTATGATGAAAATGGTTGTTGTCGAGTATTACCTTTAGATGATGCGAAACAATTAATAGATTATATTTGGGATAATGCGTTTCATTATGCTTAATAGAAGAGGAAATTGGAGAGGAATAGTGAATAAAAATTATAGATAAAATTCATCAGCAATAGTTTCTAATATAGCGTTTCTCAAAAAGCGTGATATACAGTTGTTTTTCTTTTTTTCTATCCCCTGTTTCTCGAATTACTACTCCCTACTCCCTACTCCCTACTCCCTACTCCCTACTTCCTATTCCTCCGAATCAAAATGTTTTTCAGTCGTACTAATAATATCTTTTGCTAATCGCTCGCTAAACCCCACAACAAAAGACAAAGAAAATAAAGACATCCATCTTTGATCTTGCCTCTTTTCGTTATTAATTTCACCAAAGCTAATAGGAATAATTCCCCCCTGTAAAATAGCAAAGATTAAAATGCCAAATGTTCCGCCAATCAGAGGCTTATAAAAACCAACTAAGATAGGAATTATTGAATCTTGATATTGGCGCTCCTCTTCAGATTGTTGATAATTACTAAGTCGAGATAAGATACTAATTATGCTGCCAAGAGCGCCAGCAGTAAAACACAAATTTCCTAGCCAAACTGTCATTTGAAAATCTTTTATATAAATATCCGGTGTGTCATTGGTTCTACTAGAAATATCTGAGGAAATAATTCCTTTTAACTGTAGGGCTTTTTCTAAGTCGTTGCTTCCTGATGATAAGCCTAGGGGGAGTACTATGTATAATGGAAGTCCTAAAACTAACCCTAGTAAAATTTTCAGAATAATCTTAGAGGTAATTTGTCGATAAAAATTAAGAGGTAAAGCTAGCCAAAAATTTTTAATTATTCTAATTCTAAATTCAGCATCAATTCGCAGTTTTTCCAGCAGCAGTTTGTGGTGGTTATGCTGAAAAGATTGAATAGCAATACTAAGATTAAATACTAAATTAGCAACTTCTGATTTTTGGTAACTATTTTTAGCTAATTTTCCAGATAGATATAGAGTTTTAATGTCTGAGAGTAACATCAAAAACTTGGAAACTTCTTCTTGATTTTCTTCGCTTAATTCCTGGAGGAAATTATAGTCAGTAATTACCTCGTTTATTTGTGACAATAAATCATAGACTTTGGTATCTATTTCATCAATAACCTGAAGACAATTTTGCTCCTCAGAAATTTGCTTGTTTTCCAAGGGATTTGAATCAGAATTATCAAAATCATTTTGAGGTTGCATACTTAATAGATCGATAAGAATTAATGCAATTGGGGTTTCATTAATGGATAATTGATAATTACCTCTGGTTGAAACTGTTACGGAATTGGATATAAGGAAAAATTTTTCATTATTAGTCAATCAATTCCGTTTTCAAGGAGAGGTAATTATTAATTATTAATTATTAACTGTTGAATCCTACCTCCTCGCTCATTCCCATTTCTCCTGTCTCCTATCTCCTACCCCTATTAAAAGACTTTTGAGCGCAAACCCTAATTATTACAGCGCTTTTCATTTGAGTAGACCACAAAATTATTTTTGGCGCTTAGAGTAGGGAGTAGGGAGTAGGGAGTAGGGAGTAGGGAGTAGAAAAATGCTTTTGGGTTGCCCATACTAACTGTAGTCTATCCATGTGAAAAGCGCTATA